>CAZBCB010000036.1:10467-12989 GCA_964489905.1 uncultured Bacteroidales bacterium | reverse complement strand
CACCGCCATTCTATCCGTTTAAAAAATTACGATTATCCCAAGTAATATGAATTTATAAATTCATCGTACCTGGGTTAAATAAAATCTTTGCCTCACAGCTTCGTACATTATGACAGATGCAGCCACACTTACATTAAGCGATGAGATGGTTCCGAGCAGTGGTATTTTTACAAATAAATCAGATAATTGAAGTAATTGTTTATTAATTCCTTTTTCTTCCGATCCCATTATCAATGCTGTGGGCTTGCTGAAGTCGGCTTGATATAATGGTTGTTCAGCTTTTTCGGTTGCCGAAATAATTTGCAGCCCGCTGTTTTTTAAATATATTACTGAGTCAATCAGATTAGCAGAGCGGCAAACAGGCAAAAAATGAAGTGCTCCTGAAGATGTTTTAATTGCATCTGCATTAATCTGGGCCGTTCCGGTTGAGGGAACAACAAGTGCATGAAAACCTGCACACTCAGCAGTCCTTGCAATGGCACCCATATTCCTTACGTCGGTGATATGGTCAAGGACAAGTATTAATGGCAGTTTTCCTGTTTCAAATAAGCCCGGAATCAATTTTTCAATATCAATATACTCAATAACCGTTAACTGGGCAATGATACCCTGGTGATTCTTTTTGCACATACGGTTAAGCTTTTCAACCGGAACAAATTGAAAGGGAATATTCTTTCTGCGCATTTCACCAATCAGTCCCGGAATTGCTTCGTTGCGTATGCCTTTTTTAAGGAATACTTTATCAATCTCCTTTCCGGAGTGTAATGCTTCCATAACGGGGTGAAAGCCAAAGATATAATTTGCCGATACTTTCACTGCTTTTCTGATTACTCAAAAATAAAAATTGTTCCGTTACGCCATGTGTCAATGGCTTGTCTCCAATAGGTTTCAAAACTTTCTGAACGTTGTAAAACGTAATTATTATTGGTATAAGGAGAAGGAGTATAAACAAATGTAAAATTTAGTGATGTATTAAAATTATTGGTATAATAAATCCATTTTTCGCTTCCTGCTACTCTTGAAACAGCCTGTGGCGGGCCATAAATTATATATATCATTCCTCTATCGGTTTTCCAACCCGGCTTAAATGAAGTAAAGTAATAATTGGCAAAATACACCCTGTTGTAATAAATTCTTATCAGTTCACGGGCTCTGTCAAGTTTTCCTTTGGCAAGTTGTGACCAGAATTTATCGACAGCAATTTTCAGGTTGTCAGCATTCTTAATATTTTCATATTCAACTGATGAACTAAGATATGCAATCGGATCAACCATTTGTTGTACCTTTTTAACTCTGGGATAATCATCGCCAAAATTTAATACTGTTAATCCTTCTTTAATTGTTGTGTCAAATTGAAAAAGATAAATACCTTCATAACTGAGCTGATAAACGGTGTTCTTATTATATTTCAGCACCCACAAACTATCAGGTTTACTCAGAAATTCTTTTTCGCGGGCAAGAGAGAAGGAAGGGCGGGGGAGGGGAGGTTCGGTCCCGTAATACGAAACGTATACATGACGGAAGGTATCAATGCGATGTTCTATTTTGAATGGATTATTACCTACAATAAATGGGTCGAAAAAAGGAAAATTCTGCGTAACCTCAGTCAGAAGAAAATTTTGCTGGGAAAAAAGAGCTGTTTTATTTACCATTAAAAAACTTATAACTTCCTCATTTCTTATCCTGTCGGTTAAAGAAAGTTTTAATTCATATAATTTACCGGTTTCGGTTTTCAGCGGAATACGCGAAAAAAACCTTTTATCAGCATTTTCTTTATAAATGGTATATCGATAAGTTCCTGAATCGGCTAATATAGTTGATGTCTGATCTTGTATCTCGTTAAGCTGAAATTTTATGCTCAGTTTTGCCATCATTTTCTGCTCAGGATTGGCATCGCTGAACAACAATTCAGATGGAAAGACTTTAACCATTAGAATCGATGAATTATCGGAATTATGATAAACGGTATAGGATGGATGTACTTTCGTACTGGATGGATTATACATGGCTGATTTCATGCCGGTTTGCGGCCTGACTACATTCGCAGGAGGCTTCGAACAAGTCACTGTCAGAGCAATTACTGAAATATATATAAATAAAATCCGGCGGTTCATATAACTTACTGATTGTGCATGTTTACAAAGGTATTTATTTTCTTCTATTTTTAATTATTTCCAACTCATCATGTAATTTCTCCCAATGCAAAAATAATTCTTCCAGTTCATTACGAAGGTATTGGTAATGTTTATATAAATCATGATTTTCAGTATTTTCAGCATTGAAGGATGGATCAGCAAATTGCGCCTCAATATCGGCAATTTGTTTTTCAATCTTTTCAATATGTTGTTCTGTTTTAGTAATCTGACTGGTAATTTTTCTTAGTTCTTTTTCATGTTCTTTCTTTTCAAGAAAGGACATTTTGCTTGCTGATATTTCTTTTACTAAAGTAATGGCTGGTTGCTGGTTTGTTTTGCGTTCAAGTTCTTTTAATGATTCTATTTTTTTCCGTTCAATAAAATCAT
>CAZBCB010000036.1:0-10457 GCA_964489905.1 uncultured Bacteroidales bacterium | reverse complement strand
CCAAGATTCTCCTTGATTTTATGATTGCTGATTTCATAAACTTTACTGACCAAGCCATCAAGAAATTCACGATCATGCGAAACAATAACAAGTGTTCCGTCATATTTCAGCAATGCCTTTTTGAGAACATCTTTTGATCGCATATCAAGGTGATTGGTGGGTTCATCAAGGATCAACAGATTATATGATTCGAGTAACAGGCGTGCCAATGCAAGCCGCGAACGCTCACCTCCCGATAATACTTTCACTTTTTTATCAATATCCTCCCCGCTGAACAGAAAAGCCCCCAGAATATCCCTTATTTTTGTCCGGACATCGCCTTTTGCAACATCATCAAGAATTTCGAAAACGGTTTTATTTTTATCCATTTTTTCATCATGATTTTGGCCGAAAAAGCCTGTATGCACATTATTCCCCCTTTTGATTTCACCCTCATAATGAAGTTTTCCGGCAATAACAGCTGAAAGTGTGCTTTTCCCTTCTCCGTTCCGGCCAACAAACGCAATACGATCCCCTCGCAATATAGCCAGGTCAATGTTTTTTAACACGGGTTGCATTCCGTAACCAACCGATAAATTTTTTGCTTCAAACACTATGGATCCTGAACGAGGGGCTGGCGGAAATTTTATTTGAATAGCAGAATTATCTTCATCATCTACCTCAATAATTTCGAGTTTTTCAAGCATTTTAATCCTTGACTGTACCTGTATGGCTTTTGTACTTTTGTATCTGAACTTCTCAATAAACTGATTTGTATCAGCAATAAATTTCTGCTGGTTTTTGTATGCTGCAAGTTGTTGTTCGCGCCTTTCCTTGCGTAAGACAACATATTGTGAATACGGAACGCGATAATCACATAAATTTCCAAGTGATATTTCAACTGTCCGGTTGGTAACCGCATCAAGTAGTGCCCTGTCATGGGATATCAACACCAGTGCTCCATGATACGATTTAAGATATTCTTCAAGCCATTGGATTGAATCAATATCAAGGTGATTGGTAGGCTCATCAAGTAATAAAATATCAGGCGACTTTAACAATATTTTTGCCAGCTCAATACGCATTCTCCACCCGCCACTAAATTCGGATGTAGGCCTTGAAAAATCAGTGCGTCTGAACCCCAATCCGGTTAATATCTGCTCAATTTTCTGATTTCTACTACCATCGTTTAATAAATGAAATCGCTCATTTTTCTCAGCCAGTTGCCCGATCAGATCCATATATTCATCAGACTGATGGTCAGTGCGCGATTCAATTAATTGAGCCAGCATGTTTATTTCTTCATCAAGCTTGTTAATCTCATTAAATGCCTCATTGGCTTCAGCGATCAGTGTTTTATGGTCACTCACTGACATTTGCTGAGGCAAATACCCCAGCCTTATTCCTTTGTGGACAGTTATTGTGCCTTCATCATAAGGCTGCTGGTTCATAATAATTTTTAACAAAGTGGTTTTACCGGCTCCATTTTTTCCGACCAGTCCGATCTTATCTTTTGGATTTATCAGAAATGAGATGTTGCGGAACAGGTATCTGCCACCAAATTGAATACTCAGCCCGTTAATGGAAATCATTGCATCTATATATAATACTATTCGCAAAAATAAGGGAAATAATATTAAATTTGGAGAAAGGTAAATGGAATGCTGTATTTCAGAGATTATCAGGTAAATATGGTAAATGGCCGGAAATATGGCTGTAGGGGCTCTTTATGGATTATCCTGTTGATTCATGTAATATTATTTTCTGAGAATGCATATTCGCAGATTAAAACTGTTGGCATTCCTTTTATCCGTAATTATCCGCGAAATGTTTATAATGCCGGAACGCAGAACTGGGCTATTACACAGGATAACAGGGGTATTATGTATTTCGGCAATAACAACGGAATACTTGAATATGACGGCAATAGATGGCGGTTATATGAAATACCAAATCATTCTATTATCAGAAGCCTGTTATGTGATGAAAATGGTACTGTATATGCTGGTGCTTTCAATGAATTTGGCTATCTGTATCCCGATAAGCATGGCCGGTTGCAATATCATTCACTGATACCAAAGGTTCCGCCGCAGTACCGGCTTTTTGATGAAACATGGCGAATGTATAAAATGGAAGATGGAATCCTGTTACATTCATTTTATGCCATTTTTTTCATAAAAGATACAACAGTGACTGTTGTTAAACACAATGATTTTTTTGGATATTCGGGAGTGTGGAACAATACACTATACATTCATCGTCCCGGAAAAGGCTTGTATGCCATTAACCTTCACGGAAAAGATACATTGGTGCACCATGGTGAAATATTTAAGGATAAAACTATTACAGTGGTTTTGCCATGGAAAAATGCTGTTCTTGTTGGAACAAACAATCAGGGCATTTATGTTTCAGAAAACAATGAATTTAAGGCATGGGATAAACCGGTTAACAGTTTTCTGAAGGAGAATGAGATATTTACAGGAATTACCCTCGATAACGGATTATATGCCTTTGGAACTGTTCAAAACGGTCTCGTTATTGTTGACCAGCAAGGTAACCTGATTCAACACATCAGCAAAGTTAAAGGCTTACAGAATAACACTGTACTATGCCTTTTCAGTGACAGGCACAACAATATGTGGCTCGGGTTAGACAATGGAATAGACTATATAAAGCTTAATTCTCCTATCACATACATAAGTCCTTCAAAAGAAATAGGAGCAGGTTATGTTTCGGTCATTCACAATGGCATTCTTTATATGGGCACTAACCAGGGCCTTTATTACACCGAATGGGATAAACTTATCCATAAAAGCTTTGAATATCCATATTTTTCAAAAATTCCCAACACATCCGGTCAGGTCTGGAGTCTTCAAGTTTTTAATAATATGTTGATTTGTGGCCATAATAAAGGTTTTTTTAAGATTGAAGGGTCAAAGATTCATCATATTACTGACTGGTCAGGCGGATGGCTGTGTCTGCAGGTGCCTGGAAGGCCGGATTATTTCATTGGAGGCACTTACCGGGGATTGATATTACTTCGGAAATCAGGAAATTCACTTCAGTATGTAAAACCCGTTGCAGGATTTAAAGAATCATGCCGGGAAATTGAGTTCGATGACGAACAAGCTATCTGGATAGGGCATGGCTATAAGGGAATTTTCAGACTTCATCTTAATGAGCATCTTGATAGTGTTGATCAGCAGATGTGTTATACATCAAAAAACGGATTACCATCAGACCTTCAAAACAGCATATTTAAAATTAATAATAAAGTACTGGTGGCTTCGGTAAGCGGTATATTTGAATTTAATAAGACCGATAACAGATTTGTTCCGGATGATAAATATAATGCTCTTTTCGGAAAGAAAAAGGTTGACCGTGTTTTTCAGGATACCGGCGGAAATATATGGTATTTTCAGGATAATCAGCTTTTTGTACTCCGGAAAAGTTATAATGGGGCTTATGTAAATGAATCCTTGCCGTTTTCAGAGTTGAAGGAGAATTTTGTAATCCCTTATGAACATATTAATTTTATTGATAATAATAATATTATTATATCAACCCAGGATGGGTTTCTGCACTTTGACCCTGCATTTTCACAATCTTCAAAACCCTCTTTCAATGTGCTGATCCGTTTTGTGTCAACAATCAAGGGAGATACAATATTTGGCGGTAATCACAGGGACGAACACGGAAAGAGTACCATTAACCGTCCCTATTTTCAGATTGAGTATCTGCCTTATTCGCAAAATGACCTGCATTTTGAATTTACAGCAGCATCTTTTGAATATAATGAAAATGTTGAATATGCCTATTTCCTTGAAGGATATGATAAATCATGGTCTGCTTGGACACCTGTTAAATACAAAGAATATACCAACCTTAAGGAAGGTAGTTATATATTTCATGTTAAGGCAAAAACACCGACAGAAATGTCCGCAAGAGACACTACTTTTGAGTTTGTCATTAATCCGCCATGGTTCAGATCAGCTTTTGCTTTTGTTGTCTATGTTTTAATAATTTTGCTTTTGGGATACCTTAGTATAAAGCTTATAAGAAAACGAATTGAAAAAGAAAAGGAAACATTAAAACAAAAACAAAAAGAAGAGCTTGAAAGAAACCAGAAAATTTTTGAAAATGAAAAACTGCAGGCTGAACAGGAAATTTCTAATCTGAAAAATGAAATGCTCCAGATAGAGATAGAGCGGAATAAGACCGAACTTGAAAGCCGTACCCGTCAACTGGCAGCAATTGCCATGCAGATTACATATAAAAATGAACTGCTTAACCAGATAAAGAACAGGCTGACAAAGGTTATGCAGAAAATTTCCCACGAGGATTCCAAAAACCAGATCGTTGATATGATCCATAAACTTGAGGAAGAACACTTACATGAGGATGACTGGCATCTGTTTGAACAACACTTTGATCAGGTTCATGAAAATTTTCTCAAACGTATTAAAGAACTTCACCCTGACCTTACACCTAAAGATCTGAAAATGTGTGCATACCTGAGAATGAACCTGTCATCAAAAGAGATTGCACCATTGCTTAACATTTCAGTAAGAGGTGTTGAAATCAGCCGTTACCGGTTAAGAAAAAAACTTAAGCTTGACAGGGATGAAAATCTGATTGAATATCTCATGAAAATTTAATAAGTTTAATTACCTTTTATAAACCTAAAATATAAATCAAATGAAAAAGTATTCAGTTTCATACACGCTGCTAATTATCATCATGTTATTTGTCGGTTATTATGGTTGTAAAAATACTTACAACAAAAAAGCAATTGGTCTGCAATTATATTCAGTCCGTGAGGACATGCAGAAAGACCCTGTCAAAACTATCGAGGCTGTTGGCAAAATGGGGTACACTTTTGTTGAAGCTGCGGGATATAATGACGGTAAGTTTTATGGGATGCAACCTGCTGAATTTAAATCACTTGTTGAGAAAAACAAGATGACTTTTCTGAGCTCGCACACAGGTATTCCTTTGCCTGATTCAGCATCATGGAACACTGCTATGGAATGGTGGGATAGGTGTATTGCAGCACATGCTGAAGCTGGTGTCAGGTATATAGTTCAGCCATTTATGGATAGTATTGGTTATGCCAGCCTTGAAGGACTTTCGCGTTATTGTGACTATTTCAACATTGTAGGCAAAAAATGTAATGAACATGGCATTAAATTCGGATTTCACAATCACATAAAAGAATTTGATGAAATTGAAGGTCAGACAATTTATGACTTCATGCTTCAGCATACCGACTCATCTCTTGTTTTTTTTCAGGTTGACCTTCTCTGGATTTATGAAGGCGGCAAAAATGTTATTGATTATTTTAACCGGTATCCCGGAAGGTTTGCTCTGTGGCATGTGAAAGATGAAAAAGAGTTGGGTGAGAGCGGCAAAATTGATTTTAAACCAATTTTTGAAAATGCAACCATAGCTGGACTTGAATATCCGGTAGTTGAACAGGAAGAATTTACTACTACACCGCTCGAAGGAGTTAAAAAGTCATTGGAATTCTTATTAAAAGCCGATTATGTAAAATGATTCAGGATTAATCAATAGAAACACAAATCTGGGTTTAAACAAGTTGTTTCTATTGACGAATTTGGCATAATTACGTGATAACACCCGTAGATAGCATCTTAAAAAATGCATCTATTGTACAATGTGTATTATTTTTCTTAAGATGTGACTTGCTGCGCTTTTATACTTTTTCTAAAGCTATAAAAGTTTGATGGTTTTTCTATCTGAACATCTTGATTACTTCCTCCTGCATCAATACCCAGATTGAATACACACCTATCACCGTACCTATGGGAATATTAAGGCATCCGAGTGCTGAAACAATTAATACAAATATCCTTGCCCATTTCTGATAACTCAGTAAGCCGATACCTCCTACCAGTTTTATTAATGAAATTACACCAATGATAAGGGGTAAGCCTGTACTTAAAAAATTAAGTACTGTGCTGGCCACCTCAACATCTTTAACAAATGAGCCTGCAAATCCAATCACAAAATGAACTATTATTGCACCGATTACTCCAATGGTGCCAAACCCGATATGAAGAGCAGCCACCATGGTAACATGTTTTTTTACAGTTGATTCTTCCATAGTTGAATAGTTTTACGATATGAAAGTTACGTAATTTTTGCAGATAAATTGCAAAAGTTACTTGATTATCCGAGATTCGTCAATTGACTTTTTCAATTGACGAATTTAGAATTACTAAAGATGGCCGGCTATTGATTTACTTTAAGTAATTTTTTCTTACTGATAAAAATTCGGTCAGTTAGCCCTGATTTCTTTCCGCTGAAATATGTCCCTTCATTCATTGACGAGCTGATAAGGTATTGATGGGTAGTATCAGACGCAAAAGCTTTAACAATAATAGGTTTAACTATATTATCTCCTTCAATTTTCAGGGTAAAAACAGGTTCTGACGATAATGGTTTCAGTTCGTCAACAAAATCTTCACTTGAGAACCATGTAACCGAACTTAAATATTCATCTGCAACGGCAGAATCAATAATAATCCCGTCAACAGTCCATTTTCCTTTATCTTTAATCATTTTAAATGAGCTGTCGGCCGGATAACTGAAGGTAAGGCTCTTCCAGTCATTACGATTGGAACGAATAATCACCTTATTTCTGAAATCGTTTATATTACGGTTGAACAGCATGGTCAGGAAACCATCAACAGCATACACTTTATCTTCTTTCCCCGTTCTGACATAGGTGGATATTTTTGCCTGACGTCCGTAATAACTGTATGGATTGGTGTTTTTAGGCATCTGATATGAAAATTTGCCCACATATATTGTTGAAACGGTTTTCTTTCCTTTTTTTACCGTCACCTTTGTTGCCAGGGAATCGGTGAGTTCGTAGTCTCCCCATTTTGATTTATCGGTTGCAGCAATACACGATGCCCGCATATCTTTCAGCGTTCTTAAAATCTCATTCACTATTCCCTGATCAGCCTCAAATTCCTTCCTGTTACTTTTCAATACCCATCCTGAATTGCTTCTTACAAGCTTTAGCGGATTTTCAGGATCAGACTTTGTACGAATAATGATCTCAGTTACTTTTGATGTATCAGCGCCAAACAATTCAGTCCGGAAAGTCCTTTTGCCTCTTTTCTGATCAATGAAAATAACCAGAACAACTATAATCAGCAGGAAAACAAATAATATCCCAAGATTTTTAATGGTTATTTTTTTATACATAACCTACCTCCATTCGTTTGATTTTTTTCATTTGATTTCGTTGCATGCGGTAAATTCCGTATATGATAACCAATAATAAAGGCAGTGAAAAATTAAGGTATTTAAGGAATTTACGTTTACCTTCTTCCATTTCATCAATAGGCCTCAGTGTGGCGCCTTTTGTGCGGAGTTCAATAAGGCCGGTATCATCTGATAACCAGTCAACGGCATTTGCCATAAGGTTGATATTGTCCTGATAAACCTGGTTGGGATTGCTGCCAAGGGGTAAATCTCCGTCACCCACAACAACCATTTTGGAGTTTGCATTTCCTGCAATTTTACCTTCAAGCGCAGCTGCCACTGTGAGTTCCGACAACGGAAAATCAGACTCAGACCAATCGCGGTCAACTTCATATATAGAATAGCTCGATTTGGTACCCGACTGTTTTGAGGATTTTGCAAGAGGAGTAAATGTAACCGCCGTATCGCCGGTATAGGAAACCGGGCTGGCAAACTGAAGTATAATCTGTTCTAAACCACTGACAACAGGATGATCTGTGAAATTATTGATAAACGGAAAATAGAAGAATCTTACCGGTTTTAAACTGATATACTGGCCTTGTTGTTGCTGAAGTGTAACCATAGGGCACTGAACATCGACCAGATAATTGTTGCTGACCTCAATGCCCAGGGAGCTTAACCATGATTCGAGCCCGGTTGAGATGGTATTTCCCCATTGGTTGCTCTGATCAGCACCCACCCGGTTTATGGCAACAAAAATGCCTTTTCCGGCTGATAAAAATTGTGTGAGTTGGTCTAAATGGCTTTTTGGGAAAGAGTCTTTAGGGGCGACAATTGCAATGGCTTGATATTTCATCAGCTCATTAGTACTATCATTAAGATACACGGGTTCTATCTGATGCAGGACCTCCATTGCATCCACAACAACCTGCATTTGCTGAAGCGGTGGTTCACCATGGCCCTGCAAAATACCAACCAACGGCTTTTCTTTTACGGTCAGTTTTTTAATAGCCGTTGAAAGGCTATATTCAAGCCCCTGAGTCTGTCCAATCGCAGGAATTACTTCCGATTCTTCACCGTATTTAATAACCGCACCCAAGTATGCTTTTTGAGCTCTGAACTGGTCATTTTCTCTTACCTGTACCTGTAATTCGGCAATGCCGGCTTCCCGGGCTTCCTGCTCAGCTTTTTCATCTTTTAACGGGTTTTTAAACTCGTACATTACCATTCCTCTGGAAACCGAATGATATTCAGTGAGTATATCTTCAAATTCCTTACGGATATAATCAAAGGAAGGGTCAAGTTTTCTTGTTACATATGCGGTAATAGTAATAGGTTCTTCCAGATTGCGAAGTATATTTTTGGTGGCTTTACTCAGTGTATAACGGTTGTCTTCTGTAAGGTCAATACGCACAAAGAAGCGGTTTGCTAAAATATTTATCAGCACAACAATGCCTGCGACAAGTAAAATATAATATGTTACCGAAGTTTTCGATTTCATGGCAATTTACTTTGGTTAATTATCACTGATGTTTCGTTTTGCAAGAGCCCGTTCGGATGCAAACAATCCAAGAAAGATTATTGAAAAGAAATATATCAGATCTTTGGTATCGAGCACTCCTCGTGTAATTGATTCGTAATGTGAGTCAATGCTGAGATAATCGAGCAGCCTTCCGGCGAATCCGGGAAAGCTCCGGGCAATGATACTGAAAAGCAGGTGAAAAAATATTCCTATCAGTAGTGCCAGCAAAAATGAAACAATCTGATTGGTAGTGATACTGCTGGCAAAGAGTCCGATGCTGATATATGCTGCGCTCATCAGTATAAGTCCCAGATAACCTGTTATAACTGCACCATGGTCAACCGGGCCTATGTTTGCAATGGTAATATAATAGGGCAGTGTTAAAATCAGTGAAATCAATATAAGAAGAAACGTAGATAGGAATTTGCCCAGCACAAACTGCCAGTCTGAAACCGGTTTGGTAAGCACAAGCTCAAGTGTTCCGGTATGTTTTTCTTCAGCAATAAGCCGCATAGTGAGGGCAGGAATGAAAAAAAACAGGGTCCAGTAGGCAACTCCGAAAAATGATTGCAGGCTGGCCTGCTTTACCATAAAAACATCACTGCCGGTGAGCCATGTGAATAACCCGCTGATTCCGAGAAAAGCGATAAGAAGAATATATGCCAGCAGGGAATTGAAAAATGAAGCTAATTCACGTTTGGCTATTATCCATATTGATTTCATACCATGATTATTTTAAAGTTAGTTCCCTGAATACATCTTCAAGTTTGGTTTCCGTCGGCGTCAGTTCGGTCAGAAACCATCCTTTATCAACACACATTTTAAAGACATCACGCCGCGATGAGGTATTTTCTTTACTCTGGATTTCGAAAGTATTGTTGCTTTTTGACAGGAAATCAACCATGTGCACGTTGCTGAGCGATTGCAGAGCTTTAAAAACTGTATTCGCATCGGCACCTTCAACGGTTACTTTAAGAATTTCACGCCCTTGCGCCTGCTTGCGCAGATCAGACGGTGAACCGTCAGCCACCACTTTGCCCTTATTTATTATAACAATCCTGTCACATGTGGCTTCCACTTCAGCCAGAATATGAGAACTCAGGATTACCGTTTTTTCTTTCCCGATTTGCCTTATGAGTTCTCTGATTTCAACAATCTGGTTTGGGTCGAGGCCTGATGTGGGTTCATCAAGTACCAGTACTTTTGGATCATGGATCAAAGCCTGAGCAAGGCCTACACGTTGCTGGTAACCTTTTGAAAGTTCACCTATTTTTTTGTGCTTTTCACCTTCAAGGCCACAGGTGTTAACCATTTCCAATATCCTGCCCTTTATTTTACCGGAAGGTATATTCTGCAATTCAGCAACAAACGACAGGTAATCGATTACCGGCATATCCTTATATAGTGGGTTATTTTCGGGCATGTACCCTATATTCCTTTTTATCTCATCGGGATTTTCTTTGATTGAATAACCGCCTACCTTAATATCACCTTCATTGGGCATAAGGAAACAGGTAATAGCTTTCATTGTAGTGGTCTTTCCGGCACCGTTAGGACCAAGGAATCCCAGTATTTCTCCTGTTTTTACCTTAAATGATACATTGTCTAGGGCTTTTTGGGTACCAAATTTTTTGGTAACATTTTGTACAACAATATCCATAGAGCAGATTCTTTGAATTGCCTAAATATGAAAACAAAAAAATAAAAAGCAGGAAAA
>CAZBCB010000035.1:0-13177 GCA_964489905.1 uncultured Bacteroidales bacterium | reverse complement strand
TACATAAATTTACTGCCTTTAAATAAAGAAAGTCAATCGATAAATCTGGCATATATACATCTGCCTTTGCTTTTATGGTGTATGTACGGCCTGATTTATATTGATTTTGACACTAAAAACAAATCCAAACGGATTGACTATATAAAATACAATGGTGACGTAGCAATTCTTGCCGCTATTATTTTGATTGCCGGAGGAATTTTAACAGGAGTAACCATTGGATTATTTTATGCAATTGATTTGAAAATTGATAACTTTTACATTGATTATATTGTAATTCCCGGCCTGGTTTCATCACCGATTGTTGCTACATATATTGTCCGAAACTATCCAATGGTAACAAACAAGATTGCACCGATAATTGCCGGTATTTTTAGTCCCCTGGTGCTTATTACCCTGGTAATCTATCTGATAAGCATCATAATAACAGGCAAAGATCCATACAATGACAGGGACTTTCTGATCGTATTTAATCTTATGCTTCTGGGAGTGATGGCAATTATTGTGTTCTCGGTTTCAGAAATATCAGTTAACAAAAAGCAGAGATTCAACGAACTGACGCTTTTTGCATTATCGGTTATTACACTTATTGTTGATTTGATTGCATTATCTGCAATATTGTACCGGTTAGGAGAATTTGGGTTTACTCCAAACAGGACTGCTGTTTTAGGTTCAAATCTCCTGATTTTTGGAAATCTTGTAATGATAATGATTGATTTATTTAAAGTCGGATTTAAGGGAAAAGAAATTAAGACAGTTGAAATGACCATTGCAGGATATCTTCCAATATACATGTGCTGGACAACTTTTGTAACATTTGGATTACCTTTTGTTTTCGGAATGAGATAAACCCGATTCGTCAATTGGTCATTCAATTGACAAATCGATTAACAAAATATAATCATTCCTTAATTCACGGAATGATAGATTTTGTTAGCCGGGATTCCTCGATAAGTCAATAGAAACAACATGTTTAAATATTTTTTGTGTTTTTATTGACTAACAACGGTTAAATAAACTGATTTCAATATCTTTGTGCTCTTTAAGCAATTTTAATGGAAGATGGACCGTATCCGGAATTTCTGTATTATAGCACATATTGACCACGGTAAAAGTACACTTGCCGACCGTTTGATTCAGATTACCAATACCTTAACAGAGCGTGAATTTCAGGATCAGGTGCTTGACAACATGGATCTTGAACGCGAAAGAGGCATTACCATTAAAAGCCATGCTATTCAAATGGAATATATGTATGAAGGAGAAAAATATATCCTGAACCTGATTGATACTCCCGGACATGTTGATTTCTCCTATGAAGTTTCAAGGGCTATTGCCGCATGTGAAGGTGCGCTTCTGGTTGTTGATGCCACCCAGGGAATTCAGGCGCAAACCATTTCAAACCTGTATCAGGCTGTTGATCATGGCCTTGAAATAATTCCCGTACTTAATAAAATGGACATGCCAAGTGCCATGCCCGAAGAAGTAAAGGACCAGATTGTTGACCTTATCGGATGTAAGCGTGAAGAAATCATTGAAGCAAGTGCACGAACAGGCATGGGGGTCGACCGTATCATCGAAAGGATTATAAGACAAATTCCTCCTCCGAAAGGTGATCCTGATGCACCTCTCCAGGCACTGATTTTCGACTCAGTTTTTAATTCCTACCGTGGCATTTATGCCTATTTTAAAATTTTTAACGGCCGTATCAGAAAGAATGATTATGTGAAGTTTGTTAACCTTGGAACCGACTATCATGCCGATGAAATAGGGGTACTTAAACTAAAATACGAGCCCAGGGAATATCTCGAAGCCGGCAATGTAGGTTATATCATTTCAGGAATTAAATCGGCCCGTGATGTAAAGGTGGGTGACACTATAACACATGTAGAAAGGCCTTGCGAAAAGGCAATAGCTGGATTCGTTGAAGTAAAACCAATGGTTTTTGCAGGCCTTTATCCTGTTGAGGCTGATGATTATGAAGAACTCAGAGCATCGCTTGAAAAACTGCAATTGAATGATGCATCACTTTCCTTTGTGCCCGAATCATCGGCTGCCCTTGGCTTTGGATTTCGATGCGGATTCCTTGGATTGCTTCACATGGAGATTGTACAGGAACGCCTCGACAGGGAATTTAATATGGACGTTGTCAATACAGTCCCCAACGTTTCTTATAAAGTAATTACCACACGTGGTGAGGTTATTGATGTGCATAATCCGTCAGGATTACCTGAACCCACTCAGATCGACTACATTGAGGAGCCATACATTAATGCTCAGATAATCTGCCAGGCTGAATATGTTGGCCCTATCATGAAGCTCTGTATTGATAAACGCGGAACATTGCTGAATCAGGTGTATATCACAACCAACCGCATTGAACTTACTTTTGAAATGCCCTTATCTGAGATTGTTTTCGACTTCTACGATAAATTAAAAAGTATTTCCAAAGGATATGCCTCATTTGATTATCAATACACAGGATATAAGCAGGCAAATCTGGTAAGGCTTGATATACTGCTCAACGGCGATATGGTTGATGCGCTTTCATCACTGATTCACCGCGACCATGCATATGAATTTGGCCGGAAAATTTGTGAAAAACTCAAAGAACTGATACCACGCCAGCAATTTGAAATAGCTATTCAGGCTGCCATCGGATCAAAAATCATTGCCCGTGAAACCGTGAAGGCATTGCGTAAAGATGTCACTGCAAAATGTTATGGCGGTGATATCACACGCAAACGCAAGTTGCTTGAAAAGCAGAAAAAGGGTAAGAAACGCATGCGTCAGATAGGTAATGTCGAAGTACCTCAATCAGCATTCCTTGCAGTGCTTAAAATGGAATAATCCCAAATTCGTCAATTGAAAAGTCCAATTGACGAATCGACATACAAAATCTAATCATTCCGAAATTTCCGAATGAAAGATTGTGATAAGGCTGGATTCCTCGATAAAATAATGGAAACAACATGTTTAAAAATTTATTGTGTTTCTATTGACTAACTTCTGATAATTAAACCAGGAACGTTTAAAAAATACATCCGGCCATGTAAAAATTAAACCGGGATTATACAATATAACCATTTTGAGTTACTAAGACATACGTTTTTATTGATTAATAACGGTTTAGTTTTTATAAAACTATTAAGCTCTATTTCCCCCAATTTTTCTTTCCGATATTATTAAAAACGAAACAATAAAAATTACAGCAAGCAAAATACTTATAAACTGTGATTGCGAAAAGCATAATACAGTTTTGTTATATATATTTTCGCGAAAATAATCTGTAAAGAAAACACTTATAAAATAGGCGGTAAAAAAACCTGTAATTAATTGTCCGTCTCTTTTTTTATATCTGCTGATATACAAAAAAATAATAAATAATATCATTCCTGTTAAAGAATTATAAAGTTGTACAGGATGAACCGGCATTGAAAGATTTTCAAGAGGAGATATTTTATTGGTATATAGCTGATACAGATATGGCTGGCTTCCTTTTGGAAAACGCATTGCCCAGGGTAAAGCAGAAACCGTGCCAAAACAGCATCCGTTGAGAAAACAACCAATACGTGTAAAAAAAACACCTGAGGCAATAGCTAAAACACAACAATCAGCAAATTTCAGTACCGGAATTTTTACAATTTTCAGATATAATATTGCGCCAATGCTGCCTCCGGCTATAGCGCCCAGAGAGGCAAATCCTCCCTTCCACATGGCAAATATTTCAGCAGGATGCGTTGCGAAAAATCTGAGATGCTGGAAAACATAATACAACCTGGCACCGAAAATACCTCCGATAAAAGCAACAAGAAGGGTATTAAGCACTGTTTGTGTATTAATACCCTCCTTTTTTGCAGAGAGAACGCACAGGATAATCCCTGCAAAACATGAGAATACGAACATAGAAACCCAGTCAGGAAGCCAGATGCTTATGCCTGCCGTATCTCTTATATATTCAATGATGCGTGTTCTGATATTATGAAAAATTACAGCAAATACTCCATTCTGTTATTTTTTTGACTTTTTACGGATCAGATTTTTCCATCCGAGAATAAAAAATACCGGAAGGAATATCATTCCGTAATATGAAATGGCATCCCAAAGGTTTGTGTTATAAACAAATTTAATCTGCCTTATAAACTGACCATCCGGATTATTAACAGAAAGCGGATCTAACAAAGTCGAATCACTTTCCATTAATAAAAAGGCGGAATCATGTTTCATTGAAATGCATCGTATGGCTTTATCGGCATTAAGTCTGCCGTCAGTTATTACTTTACCTGTTAAGGAAGGAAGAGGGTCAACATTATTCAGAATGCAGTTTTTAACCTGATAATGTGTCAATCTGGGGAACTTAGCCCACACAAGGGCTGCAGTGCCTGCTACATGAGGGGCTGCCATTGATGTGCCACTCATTTCTTTATAACTGCCTATTATTGAGCTCATTATATCTTCACCCGGAGCAGCCAGATGTACGGAATTCTTTCCAAAGTCTGAAAATGAAGAGAGCTGATCGTTAAAATTGGTTGAAGCTACCGAAATAACGTTCTGCAAATTATAAGGAGGGGCTCCATAATTGGCCGGAAAATGGGGAGTTGTATCATTATCCTGGCTGTCATTGCCGGCAGCAGCAACAAATAATACACCCAGAGAATCAGCATATGCAATGGCATCTCTGATTATGGATGACGCTGAAGTACCTCCCCAGCTTGCATTAATTACTCTTGCATGGTTATCAACTGCATAGAAAATAGCTTCAGCAGCATCGGCTGAACTGCCGGAAGCTCCGCATTCAAATGTGCCACATGTGATGGGCTTCATAAACTTTAAAGCCATCATACTGGTCTTGTAATTAATTCCGGTTATGCCAGTCTGATTATCGCCAATAGCACCAATAATACCGGCAACATGGGTGCCATGGTTATGGTCATCCGTGGGGTCAGGGGTATTATCAGCAAAATTATAGCCGTTAACATCATCAACATAACCATTGCCATCATTGTCAATACCATCACCGGGTGTTTCGCCGGGATTTGTCCATATATTGGTTGATAAATCCTCATGTTTTAAATCTATTCCTGTATCAGTAATGCCAACCACTATCTTTTTACTTCCTTTGTGTTTGTCCCATGCCTCAGGTGCATCAATATCGGCATCTGCAGTGCCGCCTGCAACCCCGGTATTATGAAGTCCCCATTGCTCATTAAACTTCGGGTCATTGGGCATATAATCAAGGTAAACCATATAATTCGGTTCGGCATATTCCACTGAGGGGTCATCCTTCAGCATTTTAATGGCTTCCTCAACCTTCAGATCTTTTGGCAATTTCAAATGAAAAGCATCAACGTTGCTGAAATAAGCAATTTTTTCAGCTCTTATTTTAGCTGCAGTTGCATTAAAAGCTTCCTTGCCCATTGAAGGTTTGAACTTAACAATCAGTTCACCCTTAACATATTTGGGTTTCATGATTATCATCTTCTTTTTGGCAAAAGCCAGTCCTATTATTGCCACAATAACCAAAGCAATAACGCTTGTTATCAGCGTTCTTTTTAAATTTAAGTTTTTCATAATTTTTCGGATTTAGTTTTTAATTTTAATGGTATAGTTGCGCTCAATATATTCAATTTCAGGATGTTGACTGTATTTTTCAATAATGGCTTCCGGTGTCAGGTCAGAAGTAATTCTGAATACAATTGTTCTGTTCCTTCGTATTTCCTTAATTTTTTCAAGTCCTATCTCACGGCATAAAGAGTCAATATACGCGGCAGATACACCAGGGGTGAATTTAATCACAATTTCGTCAGAAACACCTTTAGAGCCTTTATCCTGGCAGTTTGCCATAAAGTAAAACAGGCATACTCCGGGCAACAGAAAATAAAAATTTCTCATCGCTTTTAACATGTTCAAAATTTAAAAACCCGTTACCTGAAAGTTTTTCTATGTTGAAATTTGCCTGAAAACGTATATCTTATGAAATCTGAATATTTGTTGAGATAAAAATGCTGGCTGAAATTACATCTAAACTTTCATGGATTAAATATAACAAAAATTATTAATAATCCCAAATTCGTCAATTGATTTTAACAATTGATGAATCGCGGATAATAAAAAATAATGAAGGAATATCAGGTTATTGAACATTTCTCGATGCCTATAGTTTAAATATAGAAACGAATGATGTAATTTTAGTTCCGGTATGAATAAAACGAATCTTATATGAAATTTGATTTCTTGCTTGATTACAATCCTGTTTTGCTGGCATTTATTGCCACATTATTTACATGGGGCGTTACGGCTCTTGGCTCGTCAATGGTTTTTTTCTTTAAAACACTCAATAAAAAAGTACTTAATTCGATGCTTGGTTTTGCCGCAGGAGTGATGATTGCTGCCAGTATATGGTCGTTGCTCATTCCGGCAATAGATATGGCAGGCAGAAACGGATCGGTTCCATGGATACCTGCTGTTGTGGGTTTTCTGACCGGAGGTCTCTTTTTGTTGGCTATTGACAAATTATTGCCACACCTGCACATGGGCTTGTCAACCGATAAAGCAGAAGGCATTAAGACTTCATGGCAGCGCAGTGTTTTGCTTGTTCTGGCAATAACGTTGCATAACATACCCGAAGGTTTTGCGGTAGGTGTTGCTTTCGGAACACTTACCAACAACCCCGACACTGGCGTGCTTGCCGGTGCAATTGCATTGGCAATAGGTATTGGCTTACAGAATTTTCCCGAAGGTGCTGCTGTATCTATTCCTTTAAGACGTGAAGGAGCTTCAAGGTTAAGAGCATTTAACTATGGTCAGTTATCAGGAATTGTAGAGCCAGTAGCTGGGCTCACCGGTGCATATCTGGTATCGGTCATAGTACCTTTACTTCCTTATGCTTTATCATTTGCAGCTGGTGCAATGATTTTTGTGGTTGTTGAAGAATTAATACCTGAATCGCAAACCGGCAATGAAACCGATTTTTCAACCATAGGAGCCATGATTGGTTTTGCTACTATGATGTTGCTTGATGTTGCACTTGGGTAAAAAGATATAAACAACATTAGTTAATTTATTACTTTTATGAGCTTTGATCAATGTGTATCAATAGCCTGATTTCAATTTTAATGATAAATATTCTGATAAATCACTACATGAAACCTGAAATTACAAATTCCGGATATGTATAGGATAATCCTGTTATTTTTTATCTATTCTGATCGATAATTCTTTTAACTGTTCCTCTGAAATTTCGCTGGGTGTATCAATCATTACATCACGGGCAGCATTATTTTTCGGGAATGCAATAACATCGCGGATGGAATCTTCACCGGCAAAGATTGACACAAGCCTGTCAAAGCCGAATGCAATGCCTCCGTGAGGCGGAGCACCATACCGAAAAGCATGCATCAGAAAACCAAACTGACGCTGAGCCTCTTCATCGGTAAAACCGAGCAGGCTGAACATCTTTTTCTGTAAATATTCGTTATGAATCCTTATAGATCCTCCCCCCACTTCAGTACCGTTAATTACCATATCGTATGCGTTAGCCCTCACTTTTCCGGGTTGGTTATCCAGCAGTTTTATATCCTCGGGTTTTGGTGAAGTGAATGGATGATGCATGGCAAAGTAACGTTTTGCTTCCTCATCCCATTCAAGTAAAGGAAAATCGAGCACCCATAATGGCTTGTAAACATCCTTAGGCCTCAGATTTAACCGGTTGCCCATTTCAAGACGCAATTCGCCCAATGCTTTCAGCGTGCGTAATTTTTCACCGGCCATAACAAGTAATAAATCACCGGGCTGCGCTTTCATCGCATCTGCCCATTTTTTTAATTCATCAGGCTGATAAAATTTATCAACGGATGATTTCAATGAGCTGTCAGCGCTATATTTGACATATATTAATCCTTTAGCGCCTATTTGCGGCCTTTTTACATATTCAGTAAGCTCATCAAGTTGTTTGCGTGAGTATTCCGAACATCCTGAAACACATATTCCTCCAATATATTCAGCCGAATCTATCACTCCAAAGCCTTTTCCTTTTGTAATCGTGGTAATTTCAGTAACCGGCATCCCAAACCTTATGTCAGGTTTGTCTGTACCATACTGTTCCATAGCCTCATCGTAAGTCATCCTTGGAAAAGGTGCATCGAATTCAATATTCTTAACTGTTTGAAACAAATGTCTGATCATGCCTTCAAACATGTCAAGGATATCCTGCTGATGTACAAACGACATTTCACAATCAATCTGAGTAAATTCAGGCTGGCGGTCGGCACGTAAATCTTCATCCCTGAAGCATTTAACTATCTGAACATAACGATCATATCCGGCTATCATCAGCAATTGTTTAAAAGTCTGAGGTGATTGCGGTAAAGCATAAAACTGGCCTGGGTTAATCCTCGATGGCACAACAAAATCCCTTGCCCCTTCAGGTGTTGATTTTATCAGTACCGGTGTTTCAATTTCTATAAAATTATGCTTATTAAAATAATTCCTTACCTCAAAAGCCATCCTGTGACGCAGCAATAAATTGTTCTTAAGCGGTTCACGGCGCAGGTCGAGATAACGATACTTCATACGGATTTCTTCGCCTCCATCGGTTTCATTTTCAATAGTAAAAGGAGGGGTTATCGATTCATTAAGTACAGTGAGCTTTTCAACAATAATCTCAATATCACCGGTAGGCATTTTTGGATTCTTATTGCTTCTTTCAGCAACCTTACCCTCAACCTGAACAACATACTCCCTGCCTAATTTCCTTGCTTCATTGCAAAGGGAAGCATTCACATCCATATTAAAGACAAGCTGGGTGATACCATAGCGGTCACGTAAATCAATGAATGTCATTCCGCCAAGATCCCTCGATCGTTGAATCCATCCACTGAGGACAACATTTTTTGATACATGCTCTATTCTTAATTCACCGCAGTTATGAGTTCTGTACATTTTTTTTGAGTTAAGTTGCACGAAAATAAAAATTATCTTGCAAACTTTATTGTGATTTTTATGTAATAAATATGAATAGTGAAATAAATGAAATATTTTCCGATGAATATTTTATGAAAGAAGCGCTGAAAGAAGCGTTGAAAGCCCTTGAAAAAGATGAAGTGCCTGTTGGTGCAGTCATTGTCTGGAATAATCAGATCATTGCCAGGGCACATAATCTCACTGAAACGCTGAACGATGTTACAGCCCATGCTGAAATGCAGGCTTTTACGGCTGCGGCCAACGCCTGTGGCGGAAAATATCTGACCGATTGTACTTTGTATGTAACCCTCGAGCCATGTTTGATGTGTGCAGGAGCCTCATACTGGACACAGATTGGAAGAATTGTCTATGGAGCCGATGACGAAAAGAAAGGCTATACGCTCTTAAAGGCTAATAACATACTTCATCCACACACCAGGGTCAAAAAAGGCGTTCTATATAATGAATGCAGCAAACTGCTCACAGATTTCTTTTCCGGAAAAAGAAAAAAAGCAAAGCCACAATAAAAAGCATAATCCTGGCAAAGGCAATTTAGTTTTTGTGCTTTCATAATAATATCCTAACTTTGATTCGATGGGTAAATTACAAATGCATTACCGATATGATAATTAACATACGTCGCACTATTCTTAAGAAAAACATAAGAGCTTTTATTCTTGCGCTCATATTTGTGACAATTATTGTTGTATTGCTTATCACAAATATATACGAAGATGAATTATTCGGACTCACCAGCTATCACCTTGCTATTATCATAGCAGCCATTTATATCTTAATGGTTTTATTCAATGCCCTCAGGCAATATAATTACATTTATTTCTCAGATGAAGGTGATACGATCATACTCCGTTATTTCCCGACCGGTGTTTTTACCAACCAGAAAAATTCAATTGAAATTGGCAAGAAAAACTTTGTTGACTATGAAAAAAAAAGATGGTTATTCGGATTTCACGAAAAAGTGATATTATCAGTCAATACCCCCAGAGGCATTGCAAAATATCCGCCTGTTTCCTTTACTGCACTTAGCAAAGCCGAAAAGCAAAAGATTTATCAGGCACTTGATAAACTGAAAAAGCAATAACCACATCTGTTGTCTTACCCGATGGCTAAAATATGAAGGCAATATCTGCAATTTGGTATAATGACAGACAATGCTCTAAAATATAAAATAGGCATAGGGTTGATACCTAAAATAGGGCCTGTACTCACCCGGCGATTGATATCATATTGTGGCAGTGTTGAAGCAGTTTTTCAGGAGAAAAAAAACAATCTGAGCAAGATTCCGGGCATAGGCGAAAAACTGGCCGAACTGATTTATTGTAATAATAATGAAGTTCTGAAACTTGCCGAAGAAGAAATAAATTATATTGAAAAAAACGGAATATCGGCTTTATTTTATTTAGATGAAGCCTATCCTGACAGGCTGAGGCATTGTGAAGATGCTCCTGTAATTCTTTTCATCCGCGGAAACACTGATTTTAATCGCCCAAAAGTACTGAGCATTGTTGGCACACGGAATCCTACCGATTACGGTAAGGAAATGTGCAGAAATCTCGTTGAAAATCTGGCATTAAGCCATCCCGATATACTTATTGTCAGTGGATTAGCTTACGGAATTGATATTTGCGCCCATAGGGCAGCCCTCAGGAATAAGCTTGATACTGTTGGTGTCCTTGCTCATGGTTTTACACTTATTTATCCTGCTGTGCACCGTGATACGGCAAAGCAAATAATCAGTCAGGGCGCACTTGTTACTGAGTTTCTTCACAGTGAACAGCCTGAACCTAATAATTTTGTAAAGCGAAACCGGATAATAGCCGGTCTTGCTGATGCCACAGTAGATGTTGAAACGGGCAAACACGGCGGGGCTATTATAACAGCCGATATTGCTAATTCATATAACCGTGATGTTTTTGCTTTCCCGGGACGCGCTTTTGACAATTATTCAGCCGGGTGTAACCAGCTCATCAAGACCAACCGTGCAGCACTCATTGAAGATGCACGTGATATTGAATATATGCTTGGTTGGCAAAAAACCGCAAACGAAAACAAAAAAGCAATTCAGAAGGAACTTTTTATTACTCTTTCGGCTGATGAATCCGCATTGCTTGATGCTATCCGCAATGCCTCGGGAATAACTATTGACCAGCTTTCCCTTCAATGTGAAATACCTGTAAGCCGGGCATCATCAGCACTGCTTAATCTTGAATTTCAAGGCCTTGTAAAATGCCTCCCGGGTAAAGTATATAAAACCATATAATGTATGCAATTCATTGATACTCACGCACACCTGTATCTTGAACACTTTGACAACGATTGCCATAATGTAATTCAGCGTGCTTTGCAGCAAGGAATTACGAAAATATTGCTTCCTAATATCGACACTGGATCGATCAAGCCAATGAACCAGCTCGTTTCCGAATATCCACAAACCTGCTTTCCGATGATGGGATTACATCCTACATCAGTTAAAGCAAACTTTCAGGATGAGCTTGATGTAATTCTCAATGAAATAAATTCAGGCAGGTATATTGCTATAGGTGAAACAGGAATTGACTTATACTGGGACAAATCTTTCATTAAAGAACAATGTATTGTATTTGAACAGGAAATAAAACTGGCGGCTGAGCTTGACAAACCACTTGTTATTCACGCCCGGCAATCATTTGATGTTATTTTTGACATTCTTGAAAAACACAGAGATAAAAAAACAAAAGGTGTTTTTCATGCTTTCTCAGGCAATATAGAGCAGGCCTTACATGCAATCCGGCTCGGATTTATGCTGGGAATAGGCGGAATGCTTACTTATAAAAACTCAGGCCTCGATAAGGTAATTCAACAGGTCGGACTTGATCATATTATCCTTGAAACAGACGCACCATTCCTGCCTCCGGTACCGCACCGGGGAGAAAGAAACGAACCGGCATTTCTGATACATGTCGCCGAAAAAATCTCAGCGTTAAAAGCAGTTGACATTGAAGAGGTTGCCCGAATAACAACAGAAAATGCCCAGAAATTATTTTATTTGTAAACCCATGAATGAATCAGGAAAATCGATTTTAATATTATATACAGGTGGTACCATTGGTATGGTACATGACCCGTCAACAGGTGCCCTCAAGCCATTCCCGTTTGATAATATTCTGGAAGAAGTGCCCGAACTGAAAAAATTTGGATACAGCCTTTCTTCATATACTTTTGACCCCCCCATTGATTCATCGGATATGCGCCCCGAAATATGGGTTAAAATAGCCGAAACCATTGAAGAAAATTACAATGAATACAATGGTTTCATTGTTTTGCACGGAACCGATACCATGGCTTATTCTGCATCAGCGCTAAGCTTTATGCTTGAAAATCTTCAAAAACCCGTAATATTCACTGGTTCGCAACTTCCGCTTGGATCATTGCGTACAGACGGAAAAGAAAATCTCATATCGGCCATTGAAATTGCTGCTGCCGAATATAAAGGGCATTCAGCTGTTCCTGAAGTATGTATTTTTTTTGAAAACAAACTATATCGCGGAAACCGTACATCAAAAAATAACGTTGAAGACTTCAATGCTTTTATTTCAGGAAACTATCCTCCTCTGGCCGAAAGCGGCGTGCATATAAGGTTTAATTACAACCTGATAAATTATTTCAATTCGGGAAAACCTTTAAAAGTATATAAAAAGCTTGAAACACAAATTGCCATTTTAAAGCTTTTTCCTGGCATCTGCAGGCAGGTGGTTCAATCAATACTGCACATACCCGGATTACGAGCAGTTGTTATGGAAACTTTTGGTGCCGGAAATGCACCAAGTGATGACTGGTTTATTGACGACATCAGAAATGCTGTAAATAGCGGAATAATAATTGTAAATATTACTCAATGCAGAATCGGAAGCGTTGCCATGGGGACATACGAAAATAGCCAACGGCTTGCTGAAGCAGGGGTTATTAGCGGTATGGATATGACAATTGAAGCTGCAGTAACCAAACTGATGTTTTTACTGGGATTGTATGATGATATAAAAAGTGTCAGCGAACTAATTGATAAGTCACTTCGGGGTGAATTAACGTAAAAATCAATTTTTTTTAGTAATTTTCGCCCCCTGTTAAAGTATATGTTCAGGTTCTTTTTATTTATCAGGAGAGTTGGCCGAGTGGTCTAAGGCGCACGCCTGGAGAGCGTGTTCTCGCCAAAAGCGGG
>CAZBCB010000034.1:0-13243 GCA_964489905.1 uncultured Bacteroidales bacterium | reverse complement strand
GATGTTTAATATTTATAGAAAATTAAAATTTTGAAAAAAACGACGAAGTCAGGAAGCCTGATAGTTTTCAAAGCTATCAGGCTTTTTGATTTATATCCATGAATTTATATCACAAATTATCTCAAGTACGATGAATTTATAAATACATCGTACTTGGGTTAAATGTCCTCATGATGTTTTTTCACATAATCAAAAACTTCCTCAACCTTACAGAAAGCAAGTGCTGTATAGGTATCAGCAGCTCCGTAATAAATGGCAATCCGGCCTGTTGGCGCATCATACAGGTTCTGGCAGGGGAAAACCACATTGGGAACAAAACCTGCTGTTTCATAGGGTTTTTCCGGAGTAAGCAGATAGTCGCCACATCGGTAAATTACTTTATGTGGTTCATCAAGGTCAAGTATCACAGCACCGAAACTATAGACAAAGCCATTACAGGTATTTGAAACTCCATGATAAAACAAAAGCCAGCCCTCTGTAGTTTCTATAGGAGTAGGCCCTGCTCCAATTTTAGTTCCTTGCCACCAGCCCTTACCTCCTTTACTCATTACATGTTTGTGTTTACCCCAGTAAATAAGGTCAGGACTTTCGCTGATAAAAATATCGCCGAAAGGGGTGTGACCACTATCGCTTGGCCGGCTTAACAGCCTGTAAGTACCCTTTATTTTGCGCGGGAACAAAACACCATTACGATTAAAGGGCATAAGCGGATTGGGCAGTCTTATCCATGTTTTAAAATCCTGTGTTTTGCCAAGCCCTATCGATGCGCCATGCATATCATCACACCATACAACATAATACCAGTCGTCTATTTTCACAAACCGGGGATCATAGGCATAGCTAACCGGATCGGGTTTGCCGTGTTCATCCTGCCATGGAATAACATGATCATCAATAAGGAAACTTTTTCCATCCTTACTTTTTCCGAAATGAAGATTGGCCCTCCCGTTTTTATGGTCGGCCCTGAAAACTCCCACAAACTCATTTTCATAAGGCAGTACTGCACTGTTATATACCCTTGCGGTAGAAGGTGTCGGATTCCAGTCAATTACCGGATTTTTGCTATACCGCCAGACAATTTCACTGCTGCCGGAAGGCCTATCTTCCCATGGAAGATTTGGTAATGCATTTCCAATTATTTTCATTTTTTATTTTATTTATTTAGTTACCCATCAGAATAATTATTTCATTTTCAGGCAACAAGCTATTAATAGGGATAAAGTTGCCCTGAATTAATTTATTGTTCACCGTAATTTGCTTTACTCCTTTTTGAACCTTATCAGGGTTTTTAACCTCAATATGCAACATTTTCCCTCTGAAGCGCCTGTGCATCGAAAACCCGGGCCATTCTGAGGGAATACACGGATCGAAAATTATCCCATCGGGTTGAGGCTGTATGCCAAGAACGGAATAACAGGCAGCATAATAAGCCCATGTGGCAGCGCCCGTAAGCCATGGCAGGCGGGAAGTTCCGTATCTCGGACTATATTTCCCATGCGTTGACTGGCTATAAACATAAGGTTCTATTTCCCTGATTTCAGCCTTGTTATTATATGCCGCAGGCATAAAAGAACGATAATACTGATAAGCCCGGTTACCATGGCCGAGCATAGCCTCTGCCATAACTGCCCACCCCTGGATGTGGCAAAAAATAGCGCCGTTTTCTTTCATTCCTTTGTTAAACAGAGGAGCTTTAACTACACTTAAGTCAGCTTTTTCGTAAGGCGGATCAATAATAACCAGTCCGTATTCAGTAGCAAGCCTTTTATTTACAATATCCATTATCTTCTCTGCTCTTTCTCCATGTGCATGCTGACTTAATATAGACCATGTTTGCGGATTGAGCCATAATGAACCTTCTTTGTCATTTGCTGAGCCATATTTAAGCCCGTCGTACCGGTAGGCACGCAGATACCATTCTCCATCCCAGGCATGTCTTTCAATATTTTCATCAAGCTGTTCAAGTTTTTCTGTACCCCATTCTGCCTCTTTCTTAAAGCCAAGAAAATTTGCAATCTCAATGTATGTTTTTAATGCAAATCTCAGTTGAAAAGCAACAAAAACCGATTCTCCCTTATGTCCAAGAACAAGGCAATCATTCCAGTCGGCTGCAAGTCCGCATGGCAGGCCATGAGAACCCGAACGATCAAGTGTAAATTCAATAGCCCTGCGCATGTGGTTAAATACTGTATCTTCGCCCCTGTCGGCATAAGGTAATATCTTATTATAAAAATCCACATTACCTGTTTCATTCACATAAGCCGGAATAGCATTAAAAAGCCACATGCAATCATCTGACCGGTATTCTTCTTCTTTTGGCGGGATTTCACTGCCCGGTTTATGCGAAAACGGTCTTACAACAGGCATTGCACCGCCGGCTGATGTTTGCCCGGTAATCATCAGTTCGAGCCTTTTCCCGGCCTCTTCAGGTATTATATGCATAACTCCCAGTAAATCCTGCACTGAGTCACGATAACCCAAACCGTCACGTTCACCTGCATATACAAGGCTTGCAGCCCTTGACCATGCATAAGTTATCAGACAATTATAGGGGTTCCACATGTTGGCCATGCTGTTAAAATCTGCATCGGGAGTATTTACTGTCAGCCCCTGTAAACGGTCGTGCCAGTATTTTTTTAGCCTGATAAATTCATTTTTAACCCACCCTATATCATTGCATTCTTTAAGAGCGTTTTTCCCTTCAACATCTGCCTTTCCAATGCCCATAACAACAACAAATTCCTTAGATTCTCCGGGGTTAAGGCTGATATCAATCTGTAAAGTACCGCATCCGTTGTCGCCCGAAGTAAGTGAATTATTACACTGTCCTCTTTCAACGGTAAGCGGATTGTTGTATGAACGATGGGTGCCGATAAATTTCTTACGGTCAGTGTCAAATCCGGAAATTTTTGCTCCGGCAACCCCAAGAAATGTATGACGTGCCTGCCCGCCTTCTTCAAAATTATCAGGTTGCGGTGGCAGATAAACATTGGTACCATGGTCAATAATGCCATCATAAACCTGCATGGTAAGTATATATTGTGTATATTGCAGGTTAACCAGATCCATCCATAAATGCCAGTTGCTGGTATATTCCACGAATGTGAATAACCTCAGTTCTCTCGGAGTTTGCCCTTTGTTGGTAATTTTACAATGCCAGCATTCGTATTCTTTTCCGAGAGGGACAAAATAAACGGTTTCAGATTTTATGTCTGAATATTCTGAATCAATTATGGTATATGCTGTTCCATGGCGGCATATCGTTTTATATTTTTCCAGTGGCTTACCAACAGGCTGCCACGAAGCCGACCAATAGTCACCTGTAATTTGATCTCGAACATAAATATATCTTCCCGGCCGATCGAGTTCAGCAACATTTGTCCGGAAACGTATAAACCTGCCCATAGCGGCTGATTTATAAAAGCTATACCCCCCTGCATTATTGGTAATTATTGCTCCATAGACAGTTGACCCCAGATAATTACTCCATGGCTCAGGGGTATCAGGGTTAGTAATTACATATTCCCTTTCTCTGTCATCAAAATAGCCATACTGCATAAATTTGATTTTCAAAAACAGGTTTAAAAATATTCTTTTTAAAATCTGACAGATTATTAAACCGGTCAGGTTTTTATTACCGGTTGATTTATTTACCTTTTACTGTCCGCTTTGCTTCCGGCGCTCATCAAGTTCCTTCTTTACTGTCTTCATAAGGGTTTCATCCAGCTTATAGAAAAAAGCAAGGATAATAAGTGCAATAGCGCCTATAGCAACAGGTATTATACTCATCATTGCCTTCAATCCGTTTAGTACCTGCAAATTCTGAACAACATTAGCCACAAAACCTGTTTGTGCCAGAATAAAAGCTGCAACCATACTGCCAATAGCCCATCCCAGCTTATTTGACATAATTGATGCCGAAAAAATCAATCCTGTAGCCCTTCTGCCAGTTTTCCACTCAGAATAATCAGCCGTATCGGCATAAAGTACCCAAAGCAATGCTGATATCGGTCCGCCCGTTATTGATCCAAAAACCTGAAACAGCAAAATCAGGCCAACCTGTTCGGGTTTGAAGAAATAAAATGATCCTGTAAAAACCAGGGCACCGATGAAAAGAATGATAACCGCACTCTTTCTGCCTAATTTTTTGGTAAACCAGGGTACCAGAAGAACTCCGACAAGCGACAAACCTTGTCCGACTGTATTAAATATGGAAGCCAGAACTTCAAATCCATATTTATGATTTATATCAACAATTTCAATGGGTTCTTTCCCGAAAAGACCAAATATGGGATTGATAATATTACCGTTAAAAAAATTACGGAACTGCGTAAGCCATGGCAAAACCTGCTCACCAACATAATATTTGAAATAGTGTGTTGTAACATTCAGGCGGATGCATACAAATAAGATGAATAATATAGTGACAACAAACAAAAGTAGCCAGGGAACGTTAGTTAATAAATCCTTCAGGTCATCTTTAACGGCAATTTTTTCCTTAGCTATAGGTTGTATCCTTTCGCGTGTTGCTAAAAATGTTATCATTAAAAATACCACAGCCGCAACGGCATAAATCATCATAACTGTCTGCCAGCCTTTTGCAATATTTTCTTTTCCGAAATAAGCCGCTAAAGGAAGTACAGTAGCAGATACAATAAGGCCGCTCAGGTAAGCACCTGTGAACTTAAAAGATGATGCGCTGGTTCTTTCCACAGGGTCACCGCTTATCACCCCGAGTAATGCAGTATAAGGAATATTTACTGTGGAATATAAAAACATGAAAGAAATAAAAGTTGCATAAGCGTATATTAATTTGCCTACTGAACCTAAATTAGGAGTAGTAAAGGCAAGAACAGCCATTACTGATAAAGGTACTGCGCCGAACAAAATAAATGGTCTGAACTTTCCCCAGCGGCTTTTCGTGCGGTCAGCAACCATTCCAATGAAAACATCATAAAAAGCATCAAGTACCCTTGACACTAAAAACATCAGTCCGGCAGCCTTGGCTGTGAGACCAAAAACATCAGTATAAAAGAAAAGTAGCTGGGTCATTATGGTAGTCCAGAAAAGACAGGATGCCAGATCACCAAATCCATAGCCCACTTTTTCACCAAAAGAGAGCTTATCGGTTTTTGTGCTCATAATAATATGGTTTAAGGTTTATGAAAATGATTAATAAAAATTTAGTCGGCCTAAATATAAGAAAAGTAACTTACCTGTTAAAGCATCAACCGTTTATTTTAACCCAAGTACGATAAATTTATTAATTCATCGTGCTTGGGTTAAGCTATTAGTTTGCTTCGCTCTTAATGACAAATCTGGGTTTAATGGAAAATCGGGAAAGTGGCTTTTACGTTATTAATAATTAAATTATTAATAAATAAACCATCAGCAATAAAAATTGTCAGACAATCAGGCTGTTCACTCATCTGAAATAACAAGTCCACTGATTAGCTCAGTCATATCCCTGCGATAGCGGTCAAAAAGATTATAACCCGTATAGGTTATAATCAGAAAAGTCCCCCGGCGGGTTGAGAAATATCCGTTAAGATACGCAAATGGTGTATCATCAATCAGGGCATCAATTTTTAACAACAGCCCGTCAGTATTATTTACTCTTATTTGTTGTTCCTCACTGATTTTATATTCTGCAACTGCCTGTTTCAAATTATTCAATGCAATACTTTTAATTTTATCGAGTGAAAGTTGAATTCTGTCAATGATAACAAATGCCATAATATCACCATTATGGTATTCAAGTGTATATTCTGCATTTGCGTTAATACTGTCCCCGATAACCTTCCACTTGTCTTCATCATACCAGAGGGTAAACTCAGTATTCCTTCCTTTTATATACTTAGTTGCATTTTTAGGGATGTTCAATTCAAATATTTTTTTGTTTGAAACCATTACAGAATCATTCAAATATCGCCATGTGCCGTTTCCAAATAAAATTACAGCCTTGCCGTTTTCAGTAACTGCAGTAATTTGTGCATTTGCCACCATTATTAAGGTGTTGAGAAAAAAGGCCGTAAAATATTTTTTTATCATGATTATATTTTGTTAACCTGCTTTATGAGTCTATCTGTGCCTTGGATTAATTATTAATGTAAGATGTCTGGGCTTCTTTATTCCGGTTTTTTTAATTTTTTTTTCGATATCCTGAGCTTTATTAAGATAAAAATAGTATGAATCGGTATTTTTCAACAAGGCTACTTTTTTGTACATCTCTTCCGTAATATGGTTTATCTCTTCCTGATTAAAATAATCTTTTGAATTATCCTCATGCACAAAAAACTCTTTTACATTAAGATTCAGTTCTTTCACAATGGCATGGATTTCTTTTTCGGAAAATGTTTCACGATGGTATTGGCCGAGCAGGTTATCCAATTCGGCAATAAAATGGTGATGCAACATGTGTGATTCCTGATATACCGAGGGATTGTCTGTGATCATTTCATTGACCAGTATTATGCCGTCTGGCCGGCAAACTCTGATAAGTTCGGTAAACAGTTTTTCATGGTCTTCAATATGATGAAGGGAATTAGACAGGGTAACCGTCATAAAAGATTTATCCAGAAAAGGCATGGATAACACATTGCCAATGACAAATGAAACAGGATATTCAAAAAGATTTTTCCGGGCATGTTCCAGTGATTCTATATTTTTATCAATTGCTACCGCTGAGGAATAGGTATTAAATGACTTAAGGATAAATTTAAGAAAATCGCCTTTGCCACAGGCCACATCAAGCACCGAACCTGCATTGATTTTCAGCAGCCGGCTTCGCAAATCAATCATGTTATCATAAATCATCAGCTACCTTATTATTTCATACAGAAAAAAAACGACAATCAGAAGGCTGCCATAAGCAGGTCAATATCCTTTGAAGGCAGTCCAAAAAGATTGCCCATATTTTCATCAGTAAGGATACCGTTATAGATATATACCCCTGATCTTACACCACGGTTTGCTTTCAGAAAAGGTTTAAATCCGCCTGAATTAGCAATAGACACAAGAATAGGCGTAATCAGGTTACTGAGTGCAATGGATGCCGTACGTGCAACACGTGATGGCATATTGGGTATGCAATAATGAATAACATCGTGGCGAGTGTAAACCGGGTTAAGCATGGTACGATATTCTGAAGTTTCAATACAACCTCCCTGGTCAATACTCAGGTCTATAATTATTGAACCTTTCTTCATTTCACGAACCATATCTTCAGTAACGAAGTAGCGAGGCCCTCTGTTTTGTAATTGCATTGTACCAATAAGTACATCAGCCGACTTTAAAGCACGCCTTAATACTTTATGATGAAAAATTGAAGTGTGAAGGCGGTGTCCGAGATTTTGCTGCAATTTTTCGAGGTTATGCGGTGAATTGTCAAATACCTTCACAAATGCGCCAAAGCCCAATGCTGCCCGTGCAGCAAATTCAGCTGCAGTTCCTGCCCCGATAATTACCACTTCCGTGGGTGTAATTCCTGATATGCCTCCCAGCATAACTCCTTTTCCTCCACTATGATTGCTTAAATATTCACCAGCCATAATAATGGCTGAAATACCCGAAATAGCACTCATTGATTGCACAAACGGATAGCAATCGTATTCATCCTTAATGTTATCAAAATCAATTGATGTGGTTTTTTTATTCATCAGGCTCCTTATATATTCCTCATTAAGGCGCATAATCGGAACCGATGTAAATACTATCTGATTTCCGGTGAGCATCTCAATTTCATTGCTTTCAAGCGGGGACACTTTAAGTATAATGTCAGCCGCAAAGACTTTTTCCTTTGTGTCACTGATAAAGCCTCCGCATTCGCTGTAGTCACTGTCTGTATATTTCGCGCCTTCACCTGCTTTGGTTTCAATATATACCTCGTGACCATTATTAACCAACACCTCAACAGCCTCCGGGGTAAGAGGTATACGTTGCTCTATCTGCTGATTTTCACAAGGAATTCCAATTACAAGTTTTTTCTGTTTTCGGCCAACAGCCAGCATTTCCTCCTGAGGTAAAATTCCACCATACATCAGCGGATTACTGGATGGATCGGGTTTTTGTTCTACCATAGCTGAATGAAAATATTTATATAAAAAACCTAAGATAATACATATCGGGGATTTAGTCAAATATTAATTTCAATTAAAAAGCCATATGAATAAACCAACAGGATTAACAAATAATACATTATTAGTTAACATATCATATTCAAATTTAATGCAAATAGGGATACCTTTGAACAAATAAAATCGGAGTTTAATGAAAAGATTTTATAAAGCCCTGTTTATTTTTACGCTGGCAGTATTCATATATTGGTGTGAAGGATGTGAGAAAAAAGAAAAACCGCATAACCTTTCTGTTAATCCCGATAAAATAAGTTTTCCTGAAGAGGGGGGTACTGACAGCATTATCATCGAAACCGATGCTGATTCATGGAATATCATTAATCCGGCTTCGGAGTGGTTATTACTTTCAAGCACCAGTGGTTCGTTAAAAACAGCAATAGTAAAGGCAAGCGTAAATTCAAGAACTATTATTCCCCGTCATGATACCCTTACCGTTACTGCCGGTGATGCCAGGCCAGTTAAAGTGATTGTATCACAAGCCGCATCTGAATTTTTATATACGCTCAGCGCTAATGATACAAGTCTGAACTTCAAACAATCAGGCGGAACAGTTGATTTGACCATTACCACTGATGCACCACATTGGAGTATAAATACCGATGCTGTATGGCTTCAGTTTAGTGAGGAAACCGGTAACTCAGGCAATACTACCATCAATGTTACAGCCTCTGAAAATAATACTATGGGTTTACGTTCGGCCCTGATAACCCTCACTGCTGAAAATGCCCCTGCATTTCATATAACGGTTACACAAAAAGGCAGAATATATCCAAGTTACAATGTTTCACCTGCTGAGCCTGATGCAACCGGAATGAACAGCAACGCAGCAGAACTTGCTTCAAAGATTATTGTCGGATGGAATATTGGCAATTCATTAGAGGCCATCGGAGGAGAAACTGCATGGGGAAATCCACAGGTTACTCAGGCACTTATTGACCTTGTCAAACAAAGTGGTTTTAATGCGGTGCGCATTCCCTGTTCATGGAATCAGTATATGGCCAACAGTACTACAGCACAGTTAAAAACCGACTGGCTCAACAGGGTTAAAGAAGTGGTTCAGTATTGTGTTAATAATGATATGTATGTAATACTTAATATCCACTGGGATGGAGGATGGCTGGAAAATAACTGTACAGTAGCAAAACAGGAAGAAAATAATGCAAAACAGCAGGCATTCTGGGAACAGATTGCAACTCATCTGCGCGACTTTGACGAGCACCTGCTCTTTGCAAGCGCTAATGAACCTAATGTGAGTGATGCCACACAAATGGCTGTCCTTACTTCATATCATCAGACATTTATTAATGCAGTCCGCTCAACGGGTGGAAAAAACAGCTACCGAGTTCTGGTGATTCAGGGGCCTTCTACCGATATTGAAACAACAAACAGGCTAATGTCAGTATTACCTTCTGATAATGTTGCGGATCGGCTGATGGTGGAAATTCACTATTATACACCCTGGAATTTTTGCGGACTGACCGAAGATGCTACCTGGGGTAAAATGTTTTATTACTGGGGCAAAGACTATCATTCAACCACTGATCCCGAACGAAATGCTACGTGGGGTGAAGAAGAAACAGTGGATGCTAACTTCAGACTGATGAAAACAAAATTTGTTGATCATGGTATTCCGGTGATATTGGGTGAATATTCAGCAGTGCGCCGTTCGGCACTAACAGGTGATGCCCTGACTAATCACCTGGCATCAAGAGCTTTCTTTTTCAAGTATGTAACCAAACAGGCAAAAGCAAACGGCTTAATACCGTTTTATTGGGATAATGGGGCAACCGGAAATAACGGATCTGCTCTTTTCAACAGAAAAACCAATACTGTTTTTGACCAACAGGCACTTGATGCGCTGATGCAGGGAGCAACAGAATAAAACAGATATATCAACCCGGATTTGTTATTAGGAGCGAAATCACCACGTAAAATAGTACTGTTTATCCCAGCTGACTTAATGCACAAAATTAATCCCAGGGAACCATTCAGAACTTTACAAGCCTTGAACCATCTGTAACTTCAATCTGAACCTGCAGAAACTCATCGGTAATTATTTCTTCCACCTTCTCAGCCCATTCAATAAAACACCATGCTTCACTGTAAAAATATTCCTCATAGCCCATATCATAAACTTCTTCAATATTTTTTATCCGGTAAAAATCAAAATGATAAATATTTTCTCCGCTGCTTGTGAGATATTCATTTACAAGAGCAAAAGTCGGACTTGTAACAAGGTTTATAACGCCAAGCTGCCGGCAGAGTGCATTAATAAAAGTAGTTTTCCCGCTCCCCAGTTCGCCTGTAAAAGCAAATTTTTTATAACCATGCGTCTTGTTTAAAAAATCCGTCGCTGCTGAAAAAATAGCTGACAAAGATTCAATTTTAATGATTTGCATAATACCCTTTTTTGAAAATTACCGTGGCTTCATGACAGAAACAGGCACCAGCATTTCTTCCATTGACACACCCCCATGCTGATAGGTGTTTTTATAGTAATTAACATAATAATTATAATTGTTGGGATAAACAAAAAAGTCATGTGAAAGTGAAAAGATGTATTTTGAGCTGACATCGGCTTTCGGAAGATGCACCGCATGTGGATCTGTTATTTCAAAAACCTCTTTGGGATTATAACTCAGGTTCTTTCCCATTTTATAACGCAGGTTAACTGAAGTTTTCTTATCGCCAATTACTCTAACCGGATTATTAACACGTATTGAACCATGATCAGTTGTAACAACAACCACAACATCCTTTTCGGCCAGTAAACGGAAAAAATCAAGCAATGGCGAATGCTGAAACCAGGATAATATTAATGAACGATATGCCGAATCACTTCCAGCAAGCTCTCTGATCATATTAATTTCAGTGTTGGCATGAGAAAGCAGATCGATAAAATTATATACTACCACAACCAGATCATAATTAAGCAAATTGCTGAAATTTTCAGTTAGCTTTTTGCCACTCTTTTGCTGGATGACCTTTTCATAATGAAACCGGTATTTTTTACCCAGCCGGTTAAGGTGTTTCTGTAATAATTCTTCTTCATTTAAATTTTTTGCTCCTTCTTCGTCATCATTGAGCCAGAGCTGAGGATTAAGTGAATCTATTTCCTTTGGCATTAATCCGGCAAACATGGCATTGCGGGCATATTGCGTTGCAGTGGGTAAAATACTGCAGAATAACTCATCTTCAAGCACAGTAAAATATTCATTAATAATTGGCATCAATACCCTCCATTGGTCAAGCCTCAGATTATCAATGAGTATTACAAATACTTTCATATTTTTGTCAACAAGAGGGAATATTTTTTCTCTGAAAACACCCGGAGAAAGCAAGGGTTTATTATCAGTTTTACCTTTAAACCAACCTGCATAATTGTTCTTGATATAACGGGCAAAGCCAAGTTCAGCCTCTGTTTTTTGCATCTTCAGCACTTCAAGCATTGAAGAATCATCTGAATATTCAAGTTCCAGTTCCCAGTAAACCAGACTTTTATATATCTCTTTCCAATCGTCAAATGACGATGCCGAATTGATTTTTATTCCAATATCAGAAAATGCAGTCTGATAAGCTGAAGTCGTTTCACGGGTAATAAGCTTCCTGGTATCGAGGTTTTTCTTAATAGACAGCAGGATTTGTTTAGGGTTAACCGGCTTAATAAGATAATCAGAAATTTTTGCACCAAGAGCTGCTTCCATAATATTTTCCTCCTCACTCTTGGTTATCATAACCACCGGAAGGTTTGAATTGATGCTCTTAATCCTTCCGAGTGTTTCAATGCCACTTAGACCGGGCATGTTTTCATCCAGAAAAACCAGGTCGAGGTTATGTTTTTTAACTATTTCAATAGCATCATGCCCGTTGGTTGCTGTTTCCATTTCATAGCCCTTTTCCTGCAGAAACATGATATGGGGCTTAAGTAAATCCATTTCATCATCTACCCATAAAATCCTGATCTTTTTCATTTGGCAAATCTTTATTTATAATGTTCCCGGAAAAATTTCAGGTATCTGTCAGTGGATTTGTCATCCATCAGGGTCTTCAGATTTTCCTGAGATACAGAAATTATTTCCACCGAAGGATTGTCATAGTCCTTAAATACATTAAGATCAGCCTTAAGTAAAGCTATATATTGCATTGATTTTTTCATATCAGGAAATGATTTAACAAGCATCAGATTCTGGAGTGAATTGATTTCAACCATCTCTATCTTAAGGTTTTCTTTATCAAAATTATCGAGATTGAAATTTATAATATTGAATATCAATTGATTGTTATTCGACTTCTTATTTACAATCAATGCCACAAAGTGTTCTGCATTTTCAGACAACCGATATAATTTTTCTGCTATTGTCTTTTCTTCTTCCTCAAGTAATGCAGGATGCTCTTTATTCATGTAAGCAATAATATTCTTAGCTGCTTCGGAAACTTCAGTGTTCGGATACCGGGCAACTATTTCATTTAATCCATCCCTGAATATTTTTGCATCAGAAGTTTTGCCAATTGCCAGCACACGGATATAATCAAACTGAGGCAATAGTTTGTTGTCCGGATAACGTTTAAGAGCATCTTCTGATCGTAATATAACCTGTGAATACTGACCCGTCTTAAACAAAGCATATACTTCTTCGTATTCTCTTTCAGCTTTCTTTTCTTCGGCCTCAATCTCTTTAAGGTAATCAGGGTTAGTCATAATGCGTGCATAATTGCTTTCAGGGAATTCAGTGATGATTTTATCCCTGTATAATTGCATCATGGCCTGATCGCCTTCGTCTTTTGCAATGGAATACAGATTGTAATATACAATAAGGCGATTATCAGACAACGGATATCTTTTAAGCAGTTCTTTAAATGATTCCTTAGCTTTTGCATAGTCCTTCAGGTCATTTTTATAAATAAACCCCATGTTAAGGAGGGAATTTTCGAGACGTTCATGAGAAGCCCTCATCATAGAATCGTTACGCGGGATATTCTGCAAATAATATTCACGGCTTTTGTTATCACTCTCTTTTTCACTGGCCGTTTCTTTTGATGTTTCCTCCTCAGTTTCATTTCCTGAAATAAACATGGATACAGCCTTGTTTTGTCTCTGCCAGTGGTCT
>CAZBCB010000033.1:0-13254 GCA_964489905.1 uncultured Bacteroidales bacterium | reverse complement strand
AATCCCTTTATAAATCATATACTTTCCTTCTTTTTCTACCGGTGTCCATGTCAGCACAATAACACCTCTATTCCGGTCGGCAGTAGCTTTTAAGGTTATGGTTCTGCCCGTTGCAAGCCTTATACCCGATACTATCTGTTCAATTGGAGAAACAAGGCCTGAAAAATCCTGTGATTGTAAGGTATACTGGTATAAAACACCGGCCTGGACAGTAGTATCTGTAAAAACAGTGAGTGTATCGGTTATGGTTTTTATTTCTGTCCAGTTTTTTTCATTTTCTGTTTTCCTTAATACGGTCTGTTTAGCCACATCATAGCTGGTGCTTGGAACCCATTGGAGCGTAATGCCTTCAGACCCCGAATATATATTTTTTATGACCGGCGGAACAGGAGGAATTATATCGGGCCTGATGACTTCATAAACAGGTGAAAAATCTGAATGGTTCTGTCTGTTATCCACCGCCATCAGTCGGTAATAAACTTTCCTGGTGAGTGTCTTTATTACCACGCGGTCAAGCATTACGGTATCTCTCACAGGGGATACCGTAACCTGTGAAAATTCTTCATCGGGTGAATTGGCACGATAAACCCTGTAACCATAAATATCCTGTTCGGTATTGGCTTTCCAGCTTAAAATAACCCTGCCCGTTGAATCGATTAATGCTTTGAAACCATCGGGCGGAGCAGGAGGAATGCTGTCGACCTGCTGAGTCAGAACAGGGTATGACAATGCCGACTGACCATCCTTACCCACTGCCAATACCATATAATAGGCTGTTGAAAGCGGATTATTGTCGATATATGAACGGCTGTCAGGGCTCAGATCTGATACAATTGGCACAAACCCCGTATTGCTTTTATCTGACCGCAGGATTTTAAATGCCTTAATCTGTTTCTGCGCTTTCTGGCTGTATTCCCATCTGATCTCAACACCCTTGTCTGTAACTTCATGATATGTAATACGGGGCATTTCAGCCAGTAATTCCATGCCGGTAACAGAAACCGTATCGGAAAAAGGTCCCTTTTCGCCAAACGGGCTAATACCCCGCACCCGGTAAATATATCTTTGATTATTTGCCGGAAGGGTATCGATGTAAAAGTTATGTTCTGAATGCTTTTCTTCTTCGTAAAGGTTAACGAGCGGCAATTTGTTTAATGCATAAAAGGTCTTTCCTTCATCATCCGATCGCTGAATTTCAAATGAAGTATAGGCATTTCTCCCAAAAGGGCTTTCCCAGCTCAATGTAGCTATCTTATTACCTCCAATCGCATCTTTTATCAAAGGCTTTGCCAGTGGCCTGACCTCGTCAACTCCTGTAAAAACATAGCCGGTATCAACCGGAATTTTACTTTCTCCACCAAAATATACAACATATAAATATTTTTCTCCTTTTCTTACATTTTTATCCGTAATCCATAAGCCCATAGCCCTGGCAACATCAGCAGAACAGTCGGCTGCATAAAGTGAAAAAGAATACCTGTTTTGCTGCTCACTGGCACGGTTGATGATAGTCATAACCGGTGACTGATTAATAGCCTGAACGTTAAACTCATTACCATAAATAGCCTCAGCTGCTATGCCTGCATAATCGTTGTGCTCTGCCATTTGTTCAAACTGTTCAAGGCTGAATGGCTTCAGCGGAGTTTCAGTAAGCCTTACCGGCCTTTTTTCTGAAACAAATTTTTCATCACGCATTATGGTATAACGGTCAATTATATATCCGTTTGTTATTCCCCTGCGCCAGCTTTCATAGTTGGCAGGTGCCCAGCGCAACGTTATTGAGTCGGCCGACGGACGTGCAATAAGTTTGACCGAAAAAATAACCGTGGTATCTTCCTGTGCGAAAACCTGCCGGTCATTGAATACACAGTAACAAACAATAACGAGAAAACATATTTTAAAAATCTGCTGCATCGGTTTTTATTGTGCTGATTAGATTAATTGTATGTGTTGATGTAATAATATTTTTCCCCGGCAAAACATAACTGAGGCGGACAGGATAAATGCCCGGCTTAACAGCCCTGAGTTTAATCTGGCTTAATATGGTTTTAACAAGGGGGTCACCAGGATCCTTACCATTCCAGTAATAAGCAATCCAGTCGCGGTTAGCCATATAGTCTTCATCCCAGTAATATGGCTGCATGTAAACAATGTCGCAGAAGGAGGAAAACTGCAATGGCATGCCACATGCTATTTCATTGTCATTAAGTGTAAAATAACTACCAGACTGCCATATACTGATAGCCCTTGGTGCCATAAAACCATATTTAACCGTATCATCAATTGTAGGATGACCATACCATGGGTATCTTTCATAGGTCTTGGGATAAACATCACCTGTAAACCATTCTGTTGCAAACAGATCGGCATTCATCCGAATAAGCGGGCCAATACCCGTGCCACCGTTCATTTCAAATCTGTCAAATGCTTCGCCTCCCGGCATATTGGTTACCAGATAAAATTCCATGTAGCCTCTATCATATAATCCTCTGACATTTACATCTGTCGGGTTAATTCGTTCACTAAGCGTTTTATACCTGCTGGTACGGAAATGAATGTCAAGCATTGCTTTCTCTTCTGTTGTGGTAATAGTACCTTCAGCTTTCTGTGTTCTTTGTTCCATTGTTGCACTGTCTGACCCTGTTTGCTGAACTTCATAGGCAGTGTTTACATTGCGGTCGGCTGCATTGCTTGTTGCAGTGGGAACGGCAACGATCTGAAGCATATATACTGTACCGGTTGACATATTTGCAGGCAAATCCATATATAGCGTTTTCTCACTGCTTACATAGTTTATAGGGGTCTTAACCGGACTGGCTCCTGAACGTGTCCATCGGGCTTCACGGCTATATTTTTCTGACGGGGCAAAAAATGCCTGAAGGTCGCGATTGAAGGTTACATAAGCCTGATTGTATTCACCCGGCATAAAGTTATACTGCCTGTTTACCGGATAGGAATAAGCTATTTCGCTTTCAGGAATCCTGTCGGGAAGTTCACCCGTTGTAAATTCGGCCACACGTTTTTCTGTCATTTGAACCCCGTCTTCTTCAAACGGAACCCATACGCCGTTTTTAAGTTCCTCAAAAGTAATTTCGGCTTCCAGGGTATATTTTGTTTCAGGATAAAGCACATAAGAGGGTATTAATTGCACAACATCATTATTATAATTCCAGTTCCTGCCAAATGGTATTTCCTGTTCGCCCTGTTTCAGCTTCAGACCAACGAGTTTAATCCTGAAATAGGTTGATGAACCATCTGTTTCAGAGATTTTTTGTGTTTTTTCAACAGGTACATTAAACACTACCTGTGGTGTAGTAAAGACATCAACACCTGTGGCCTTATCCGAAGGTGTCATATCGCCAATAAGCTGCAATGAGGCAAGTGCAGATTGTGCTCCCTGAATTTCGCATTTTTCACCAACGTCGAATTCAAATTTGCATTTTCCTTTAATAAGGCCGCCCAGTATCCGGTATTCACCTCCCACCGACCCGAACATCCACAACGGATTGGGCAGTTCAGCCCTAAGATAGGCTGCCGTGGCAATTGATAATATCTCGAATTTTTTCTTCTTTTTAAATACTTTTGCTTCAAGGCCTATTTTCCCCGACAAATAAGCATAAGCCTGTCCTTTGGCATACCAGCCATTGATTCCAAGAGGCGGTTCCATGCCGGCACAGAAAGCATTCGGACCGTAATCGGCGAGCATAACATCAAAACCTGCTCCCATAGCAAAACTTGCATAGAAAATCAGAAAAGACAAGTCGCCGGTATTGATCTCAAAGCTGGCACCGAAGGCAACCCCTTTTCCTTCTTCAAGGGAATTTGTGTTCCGGCTACCGGCCAGCGTTTCAGGCGATATGTTCAGAATGCGCATGATTTCAGGATTAATAGGCATGGTTGAGGGTAAATGATGTCCTGCCATAAAATAACCCTTCAGACTGGCAAAATTAAGTACCTTAATGCCAACGGGCTGAGAGGGAGTACCAACATGAATATACCAGTCACCCGGTGAAGAATGAATTACAGCCCAGCCGGCCTTATTATCAGGCCCGACACCGGTAAGCACACCGGCAATATTAACGTACATTTCCATTTCAGCATGAAACTCGTCATTTTCAAAATCCTTAAACATTTTCATATTGGCAGCAATAGCGCCAACGGGCTTTTGCTGATCACCCCCTGTAGTATTATTATCCTTTTCCTCTACCATATTGCCGGTCAACTCTTTAAACCGGTTTATATCAATATTTATCGGAGGCGTAATAAACTGAGCATTCCCTTCAAACGATATGTAGCTGATGCCTTCTTTTGCAGTAAAAGCAATTTCAAACCGTACTTCGGCATTTAATACCTGTTCGCTGCCTACACCCAGTTTCACACCAGCTCTTATACCAATGCCCATATTTTCATCGGGTCTGTATATTAATCCTGACATCGATTTGCCAAAGTCATACTGTCTGCCTGTAGCATAAGGCAGCTGTCTCATGTGGTGATATAAGCCTCCGCCAAATCCGAAAATAGTAACAGGCCCGGCCTGTATACCGGGTTTCATTGCAAACATGCCATCTACAAAGAAATATCTGAATCCATTGACATGCCCGAACAGCGCTTCGGCATCTATTTCAATATTGCCTCCAAAGGTGGCCTTCAACTGGCCCTTAAATCCTGTTCCATATATGGTATCACCCCTGGCAAAGGCAATAAGTCCGTGAATTTCAAAGGCACCAGGCTTGGCAACGTCAATTTTTATTTTATCAATCTGCACTCCGGCAAACCTGTATCTGTACTCTTCCCTCTTTGCAAGTATTGATACCGTTGTCTGGCCGCTGAAACCCTCTTCCGAGTCTTTCTTTAAATTAACGGCAGCAGTAACCGAGAGCTTTGCCTGATCAGCAAAGCTGGTAAAAATAATTTCATTGATGGTTACAGGGAACTTCGACAGTCTGCCCTGACCGCTCCCGTGATATGCCAGACATTCTATGTCGAGTTTCGGTTCACGGGTCGATATCCTGAAATTCTGAAATTCAAAATCAGCCAGTGCAAATTCTTCTTTGTTGTTCGGATCATCAGGTTCGTTTTCTTCTTTGATTCTGGCATTAAAAGATAATTTCCCGTTCAGGCAGGCTGTAGGAATAAACCCGGTAGTGTCTGATGTTACAGAAATGTATGAATTTTTATATAAATCAAGTCTTGTCAAACCAAATAACTCCATCGACAAGGTGTTGTCAATACCTATTGTAAATGCATAATTTCCTGAAACATCAATACAGGCAGAATAAGTAAAATTGGTACTGTCTTTAAAAACCGGAACATGTATTTTGCCTTTCAGTCCCCCTGATGTCAACATGCTGGTCTGGAATTTCAGCGATATTTCATCAACAGAAAACTTCCAGTCCTGTATCCTTCCTTTTTCAAGTGAAAGAAGGTTACGGGCCAGTATGGCACCCGAAAAACCAAGTTCATCAATTATCAGGTTTTGAACTGCAAAGGAAACGGGCGCTGATGAGCCTTCACTTCTGAATTTTTCACCGTTTAAAATAAGGTCGGCCTGCTCAATATATATCCCCCTCCATAGTTTGATCATATCTGCAGGATATAACAAACTATAGTTTTCGGGAAACCTCAGGTTTGACGGATTTTCAAAATCGCTGAAATCAACGGCAAGGTTACGGCAATAAAAAGTAAAATCGGGATACTTCCTTAACTGAAACGGGTCGAGTGAAATACTAAAAGTCAGGTTATTCCAGTTCTGTACCGTGGTTTCAAAAAAAGCAGTAACTTTTCCCTGTTTTGGTTTTCCGTTAAGATCAGCAAGCACATATTTTTCTTCATTCAGTTCAATCTTTGCCTTAACCCTGAGTGATTTAAAACCATTACAGTCAATGATTACATAAGATCCAGGCAGTATCTGCAGACCAATATCACTGCATAAAGTAATTCCTTTCTGACTGATTAATTCGAGCCGGATATCCCCCGTTATACCACCCTTAAAGGAAAATGGAACTTCACGTGCCGCAAAAACCATTTTTGTACTGTCGGCAGGATTGGTTAACACCATGGAAGCACTGAAAGTAGCATGATCGGGGTATAAGACTACTTCGTCAATCTGTATGGAATAATTCGGGTCATTATTTGAACCGCCAAGGATGCCAACAGGTAAATTGTAAAAAGAACCTGAATCAAGCTTTTCAACATAACGCTGGCTTTTCATAACAGAATCAAACAGGCTGATGAATTTCTGCTCATCAGCAGGAACTGTACTATTATTGGTTTGTGCCTTAATAAAAGCAGGTGAGATTAACAGATACAAAATAAAGGCAATGGAAGAGTGAAATCTGAAATGCATGATAGGGGTCTATTTTATCTTACAATAAACAGGGTTAAACAAATTTAATTAAACAAAAACAAGGGTTAATATAATAATTATACGAAAAATATCCATAAATGTTAAAAAATCAGCAGCATATTTTTTTAAAAGAAATGTTATACAATCTTAGTTATTTCGGGATATGTAATAAATATGAATGAATTTCAGAAACAACAGTTTATTTCTTTTAATTTTCTCATTTTGTCACAATATTTATTGATTTAGTCATTGACATTTTTCATTTTGTCAAACTCTATGTTATCAACTATTATTTACCTGAAAAGGTGAATATTTATGAAACAGTAACTAAAAAGGATAAGTACAAAAAAACCAGGAAAGTTTCAAAAATCAGAAACGATCCTGGTTAATAAACTATTGTGCAGATATTTACTGATATTCTTCCCAGCCAGGTGTTTGTTCTAAAACACCTTCGGAAAGGGTTATTTCCGATTTCGGAATTGGTAAAAAGCCTCCGGTTTCAGGCCTGTACGTATCATTATAAAGGGCGTCAATACCTACGTTTTTAACAGGTATGTTTACTACCTGAGAATGGGCCTGTTCCGCATCATGCCAGCGAAGAAGATCAAAATGTCTTAAGCCTTCGAAAGCAAGTTCATGACGACGTTCACGTTTGATATCTTCGAGTGTGGGGCTGGCAATTGGATCCAATCCGGCCCGCGTACGAACTCGGTTAAAATATTCGGAAGCATTTGCACTCCCTAGTTCGGCGCCCATTAACAAAACATCCGCAAAACGGATTAATACATCATCCTGCATATTCCAGAGCTGCATATTATCTGGTGACCCATATTGAATAAAATATACTCCTTTTATATATTTGCCTATACTATCATAAATAGGCATGTATTTTTTCTGCCAATAACCGGTTTCATGCATCTGATTATTTGAACCCCAGATAAATTGCTGGGGAATATTACCTTCATCAGGATTCGGAATATTGACATTTAAAATAGATCCTTCTCTACGTATATCACCGGGTTCAAAACTTTCCCATAACTGAGGATTGACAGTACACCAACCCCATCCTTGTCCAAAAGGAATATAGAATTGGTCTCTAAGACCTAAATATAATGAATGCTGATTTGAATAACTTAATTCCTGCCTTGGGGGCTCCCATCCACCATAAGGCGAATATTTTATTGCCCAGATTGTTTCATAATTACCACCAGTTTCACCGGCCCATGACAAACCATTGTTTTTAGTATACGGATAACGTTGCACTGATGAATAAAGCCAGTTATTACGGAAATCGGGTAATAAGTCATGCCCGCTATTTTGAATACAATCATCAACCCATGCAATTACCTCATTTTTGGTTATAGAGCCTCCTTCAGCAAGGGGTAATTCGCTTTTTTCATAATAACCTGTATAAAAAAGAAACACACGTGCCATTAAAGCTTCAGCAGCCCATTTTGAAACATGGCCTAACCTGTTTACCTGATTTTTAATAAATGTCTGATAATTTATAGCCGGCATCAACTCAATGGCTTTTTTAAGGTCTGAAGCAATCTGACCATACATTTGTTCAGCAGTTGCTCTTGGCAAATTTGCAGGCGTAGGTTCGAGTTTTAAGGGAACAGGGCCGAAAAACTGAGAAAGCCTGAAATAAAAATAAGCTCTTAAAAAATGGGCTTCTCCTAAAGCCTGGTTTTTGGCTTGTTCATCAGTGTATTTTGCCTGGTCAAAACGTTTAATAATAAGATTAACCCTGAGTATACCCTGCCAATTGCGCCCAAAAAGATCATCATAATAATTTTCATTAGGTAAAGTAAAGGCATCAGTTGATTGACCTTCAATATCATCAATACCACCTCCACCGAAACAATCATCTGACATTAGCTCAGATACTATAAATGGATTATATTTTCCCTTATCCAATGGAATAGCAGCATAAGCACCGGCAAGTGCCTCTTCAATATCTTCCGGAGTTTTATAATAGCTTTCATCTGATTTCTCATAAAGGTTTTTTGTATCAAGAAAACTTTCATCGCAACCTATTGCTATTAAAATAACCGGAAAAAGAATAAGAAAGAAATATTTAATTGTTTTCATAATATTTCATGTTTATGGTTAATAAGTAATAATAAGCCCTATCATAAAGGTACGTGACTGGGGATATAATCCTAAGTCTATGCCTGAACCCCATTTGAAGTCATTAGCGGGATCACTGCTGGTAGGTGCATAACCTACTTCCGGATCCATCCCCGGATATTTAGTAAAAGTATGAAGGTTTTTAGCAGCTCCATAAAGGCGGAGTTCCGTAAAAGGCATTTTCTTAATTAATTGTTTGAAATCATATCCGATTGTTAAATTACTAATACGGAAGAAATCAGCATTAAATATATATATATCAGAAATGTACTGATAATTTGGGTGCGCGCCACGAACCAACCGGGGATATTTATATGATGTACCTTCGCCATGCCACCGCTGGTCGTAAACTTCTTTTGTATAATTATGCCGATAACTGTCAACTGACCTGTAATTCTTTGCAATTTGATGCCCCGCCTGACCATTGCCGGTAAACTGCAGATAAAATCCCTTATAATCTAAATTAAACTGAAGACCAAATATAAAATCGGGGTGAGGATTTCCAATCATTACCTTGTCTTTATCATCAATTTTCCCATCTTTATTCTGGTCAACAAATTTAAGGTCGCCCGGTTTGGCATTCCTGAAATAGGGCTGTCCATCAGGCTTTACATAGGCAGCAACATCGGCATCATTCTGCAGTACTCCATCGGTTTCATAACCCCAGAAATATCCGATAGGAAATCCTGCTTCAGCACGGAACATTTCAGAGGTTCCCTGGCTAAGTACATTGGCTGGTCCATGAAATATAGAGTCACTGCTTGGTACTTCAACAACCTTATTTTTATTATATGCAAAAGTACCGGTAATATTATATTTTAGATTTCCTGTTTGTCCGTTCCAGCGTAATACGGTTTCAAATCCTTTGTTTCGGATTAAACCTCCGTTAACAATAGGCGGATTTGTCCCATCCATTGCCGATGAAATTTTATTAATCAACCAGTCTTTTGTGTCTTTTTTATACCAGTCAAATGAAAACTGAAGTTTGTTATTCAACAGATTCATATCAAATCCGATATTGGTTTGCTCAGAGGTTTCCCAGCTTACATCAGGGTTAGGAACTCTTGCAGGTGTAGAACCTACAGTAATTATTGAATGGTCAGGACCAAAAAAGTAATTCTGGCCCTCAAGTGATAGCGAAGATAAGTAAACAAATTTCTGAATATCCTGGTTACCATTCTGACCCCAGCTTGCACGTAATTTCAAAAAGTTTAGCCATCCTTTAAAATTTTCCATAAATGATTCGTTAGTAATAACCCAACCTGCAGCAACTGACGGAAATTTTCCCCAACGGTGACCTTTATCAAAATTAGAAGAACCATCAAAACGCATAACAGCAGTCAATAAATATTTTTCTTTAAAGTCATATGAAAAACGACCGAAATAAGATAACATTGCCCAACCATAATTATCTCTTCCGCCAAAATTTGCCAGCGTAACATTTTCTGCATCAAGCGGATCGAAATTGTCAAGATATGCATATTCGTAATCTTTAAATATGCTGTTTTCATTATGCCCGTTTATATTTAAACTTCTTTCATTTTTAATGGCTTCCGTTCCTGCAAGTACAGTGAAATTATGCATATTCATTAAATTAAACGAATAGGTAACTGTGTTGGTTGATGTCCATGTAAATCCTGAATACATGCTTTGATTTACCTGATCATTGGCATTACTGCTTACATCACTAAGCCGGTATGCCGGTATCCACTGCCTTGAAGAGCCATACCAGTTATTAATACCAAAAGAGGACCTCAATTTAAGATTCCTGATTGGCTGCAGTTCCATGTATGCATTACCTATTATGGTGTTGTTGTTATTGGTATTATATTTTGACTGAAGTATCATTTCAGCGACAGGATTTGATTCCTGTGAATTCCATCTGATAGCATAATGATAAGGATAGGCATAGTCACCTAAACTATCTGCATACAAAGGTAAAAATGGACTGGCTACCAGCATATTGTGAAGGTCATTCCAATAAATATTGCCCGTTCTTATGGTAGGATTTTTCTCATTGGTATAGGTTAAATTTTCGCCCAGTATTAACAAATTACGGCCTGATTTAGTAGTGACCAGAATATGTTCACTGTTCAAACGTAAATTAATACGTTTGTAATCATTATTAGCCTGTTTACCCAACACGCCTTGCTGTTCGTAATATGCTGCTCCTATTGAATATGTCGATCTTTCCGATCCTCCCGTAATGTTAAATGTATGGTTTTGTACTGGCGCATTTTTATCCTCAATAATTTCAAACCAGTTTGTTCCTTTCCATTCTCCGCTTTGAATCCTGTCCCAATAAGGTACATCTCTTTCAAAATTAAACGGCGTTCCGTTAACGTTAGCATTAGCTTCATTCATTGCTTCGACATATTCCTGAGCGTTCAGCAATTCAGGACGTTTATAAACATTTTGCCATCCGTAATATCCACTATATGTAATAACAGGTTTGGCATTTAACTTCCCCTTTTTTGTTGTTACCAATATTACCCCATTAGCCCCTCTTGAACCATAAATGGCTGCAGAAGCAGCATCTTTAAGAATATCAATATCTTCAATGTCCGCAGGGCTAAGATTATCAATATCACCGACTGCAACACCATCAACAATATAAAGTGGATTATAATTCCCAATCGTGCCTATACCACGAATAAAAATTTTATTTCCTGCACCCGGTACACCATTATTTTGTGTAATACTCACTCCTGGTGTCAATCCCTTTAATGCATCCATGCTGCTCGTGGTATTCAATGATTGAATCATCTCTCCATCAATGTTAATGTTTGCTCCCGTATTTAGCTTTTTCTTCTGCGCACCATATCCGATAACAACAACCTCATCTACACCAATAATTTCCTCATCAAGACTAACATTTATCACTGTACTGCTTCCTACTGCGTATTCTTCCTGAATAAAACCTACCGAAGAGAAAACCAGTACATCTTCAGGCCTGGCAGATATAGTATAGTTACCATCATTATCGGTAAAGGTCCCTATCTGTGTACCTTTTACAACAACATTAACACCGGGTAGCGGAGCTCCCGATGCATCAGTTACCTTTCCGGTTACCTGCTTTTCCTGCCCGAAAACGGTAACCTGAAGGGCCAGTATAAACAAAAGCATCCATTTTAAACGAATAAAACGCTGCCTCAAAAATTTAACTTTAAATTTTGAGATCATAGGTTTAAGGTTTAATAAAAGTTAATAACTAATTAATAGTGGAAAATTATAAATTATTATCCAAAAAACAATAGGATGAAATTTTTTATCCGAGATTAGTCATTAGAAAAACAATAAACCGAAGTACAATGAAATTATTAAATTCATCGTACTTGGGATAATTGATAAATGCAATCATTATCTTTGCATCAAAAACCATTGCATGCAGGTACGAGTCAGATTTGCTCCGAGTCCCACAGGGCCGCTTCATATTGGAGGCCTGAGAACGGCATTATTTAACTTTCTTTTTGCACGCAAGCATAAAGGCACATTTATCCTTCGTATTGAAGATACCGATCAGGCACGCTTTGTTCCCGGTGCTGAGAAATATATTATTGAATCACTGAAATGGTGTGGTCTTAAATATGACGAGGGGCCTGATGCCGGCGGCCCTTTTGCCCCTTACCGCCAGTCGGAACGAAAAAACATATACAATAAATATGCTGATCAACTTCTGGAATCAGGCCATGCCTATTTAGCTTTTGATACACCGGAAGAAATTGACAGGCTCAGGAAAGCATCAGAGGCTGAAGGGAAAACGTTTCAATATGATTATACGGTAAGAAAGAATCTGAAGAACTCACTGACAATGGATAAAGCCGATGTCGAAAGGCTTAAAAAGGATACTCCTTATGTTATAAGATTTAAAATTCCGGAAAATGAAACCATAGAAGCTGATGACCTCATCAGGGGCAGAGTCAGTTTTCCCACATCCACCTTAGATGATAAGGTGCTCTTTAAAGCCGATGGTTTGCCCACGTATCATCTGGCCAATGTGGTGGATGACTACCTGATGAAAATCACCCACGTAATCAGGGGCGAGGAATGGCTTCCTTCCCTTCCGCTGCATATTTTATTGTATAAAGCCTTTGGCTGGGAAAAGCAGATGCCACAGTTTGCTCATTTACCGCTAATTTTAAAACCAGGCGGGCAAGGGAAACTCAGCAAGCGTGATGGTGATAAAATGGGCTTTCCGGTTTTTCCGTTAGAATGGAAAGATCCCTTTACCGGTGAAATATCATCAGGATACCGTGAAACAGGCTATATACCTGAAGCGGTGATTAATATGCTGGCTTTTCTGGGCTGGAACCCGGGTGTGGATAAAGAAATTTTTACAATGGATGAACTTATTGAAGCTTTCTCTATCGACCGTGTCGGAAAATCGGGCTCACACTTTGACCCCGAAAAGGCAAAATGGTATAATCAACAATACATTAAAAATAAAAAAATTAAAGAATTAACAAATGATATTAAACTGTTCTTAATTGAAGAAGAACAAGTCTATCATTTTAATAATCGGAAAAAAAATTATGGTTTATTGTTAAATGATGATAGAACAATAAGAAATAGAATTTTAAGGAAAACAGTATCATTAGTAAGAGAAAGAATTAATCTAATTTCTGATTTTTATAAAGAATCATCTTTCTTTTTCATCGCTCCTCAAAAATATGATCTCACAACACTTAACAAAGTCTGGAAAAAAGAAACCTCAGTCCTGTTAAAAGATATTGCCCCTATTATTGAAAAAACAGAACCCTTTTAGCCCACAGAAA
>CAZBCB010000032.1:0-13370 GCA_964489905.1 uncultured Bacteroidales bacterium | reverse complement strand
AAAAATAATTTTCACAATACATGAAAAAAGTTTTATTTCTTTTATCCGGCCTGCTGATTTCTGTTGTTATTCAGGCCCAGTATGAAAGGCCTGTAATTATGTTTGAGTCACAGGAATATGATTTTGGGCGAATACTTGAAAAAGATGGTGAGGTGAGCACTGAATTCAAATTTACAAATACAGGAAAAGTACCTCTGATTTTGCAGAATGTACAGGCCAGCTGTGGCTGTACAACTCCCGAATGGCCAAAAGAGCCACTGATGCCGGGGCAGCAGGGAAGGATTTCAGTTGCATTTAATCCGAAAAACCGTCCGGGACCTTTTACAAAAACAATTACCGTGAGCAGCAACGCCGACCATCCTGTCCAGATACTCACTATTAAAGGCATTGTTGTGCCTGAAGATCAGAGCAGCTTAGTTAATGCGTTGGGTTATAAATATGAAATAGGCGACCTCCGCTTGTCAAACATCTATGTTTCATTTGGTGAAATTTTTATGGGGAATACGGCAACAGCTGTTATTGACCTGATAAATGCCTCACCCGAAAAGACTATACGTCCGGGATTCATGAATGTGCCTGATTATATTTCTGTTGTCGTTTCTCCCGAAATATTATCGCCTTACGAAATGGGAAAAATTACCATTACATTTTCTTCTGCCGGAAAGAATGACTGGGATTATGTTGCCGACAGGTTATTTCTGACACTAAATGGCGAACTGGTACCTAAAAATGTCATCAGTCTGACGGCAATTATTAAAGAAGATTTTTCAAAACTCACACCTCAGGAATTGGCAAATGCCCCGGTTGTAACATTTGATACAACCACGTATGATTTTGGGTTAATTTCAGGAAGTAATAAGGCAGAACATAGCTTTATAATAACCAACAAAGGCAAATCTGATTTATTGATACGCAAAGTAAATGCATCATGCGGCTGTACAGTGGTTCAGCCGGCAAAGAACCGGATTTCACCGGGTGAGTCAACCGAAATTAAGGTGGTATATAATGCCCATGGGCGCAGTGGAGCAGATAAAAAAGCCATTACTGTTGTAACTAATGACCCAGTCAGGCCAAAAACTTATTTATGGATTAAAGCTTTTGTTGAGAATCAGGTTTCACAACCTGCACAACCCTTATAAAAATACTGAATATGGCCGACGAAGAATATAAAAGTGCTCTGAATGTGCTTAATGGTGTTGCGCCTCCCCCTCTAATCAGCGAGGAGTCGGTCAGGAAATACAAAGCAAAGAGAAAACAGCTCCCTACAGTTGATGATTTTACAGAAGGTATTTTGAAGTGCGACCGTACCATTCTTTCTCAGGCTATTACATTGGTTGAAAGTTCGCTTCCTGCTCATGCCGAACTCGCCCAGCAGATACTGGAGCAATGCCTGCCTTATTCAGGTAATTCAATCCGTGTTGGTATTACAGGAGTGCCCGGAGTGGGGAAGAGCACGTTTATTGAAACGCTGGGATTAAAACTTGTAAACAGTAATCATAAACTTGCCGTGCTTGCTATTGATCCAAGCAGCGAGAGGTCAAAAGGCAGTATAATGGGTGATAAAACCCGGATGGAAGAACTGTCATCACATCCCGGTGCATTTATCAGACCATCGCCTTCTGCAGGTTCGCTTGGAGGGGTTGCAAGGAAGACGCGCGAAACAATAATATTATGCGAGGCTGCGGGGTATGATACCATATTCGTTGAGACTGTTGGCGTTGGGCAAAGCGAAATTGCCGTCCATTCCATGGTTGATTTCTTTCTTTTGCTTATGCTTGCCGGAGCGGGAGATGAACTGCAGGGCATCAAACGAGGTATTATGGAAATGGCTGATGCAATTGCCATTACCAAGGCCGACGGTGAAAATATACAGAAGGCAGAAAGGGCCAGGGCTGAATATACTAACGCTTTGCACCTCTTCCCCCCAACGGAATCAAAATGGGTACCCCGAGTATTAACTTGTTCAGCAAGAACCAAAACCGGAATTGATGAAGTATGGAATACTATACTTGAATATATAGACATGACCAGGTCTAACGGTTATTTCGATATGTCGCGGAAAAAACAGGCTTGTTACTGGATGTATGAAAATATTAACCAGAGCCTTATGGATGGCTTTTATCACGATAAGAGAATTCAGAAATTCCTTGAAAATTTCGAAAAAAAGGTTATTGAAGGTGAGATATCACCATTTAAGCCTGCCCGAATTTTATTAGAGAAATACTATAAAAGAAGGTATATCAAACTTTATTACAAAGGCAGGTAATTATCATCTGATTAAACAAAACCGGCGCTGATTGGTTAATTTTATTATTGAAACACAATCTATATAGCAAAACATAAATTTATACACCGATGAACTTTGATATCATTATTATCGGCAGCGGACCTGGTGGTTATGTGGCAGCCATCAGGGCAGCACAACTGGGGATGAAAGTGGCTGTAATTGAAAAGGCTGAACTGGGGGGTATCTGCCTCAACTGGGGTTGTATTCCTACAAAATCATTACTTAAAAGCGCCCAGGTATATGAATATTTAAAGCATGCCTCTGACTATGGTATTTCAATTGAAGGAAAAATAGCAGCTGATTTCGGTAAAATGATTGCCCGGAGTCGTGCTGTAGCTGATGAAATGAACAAGGGTATTCAGTTTTTATTTAAGAAAAACAACATTGAAACTATTCAGGGTTTTGGCAGTCTTGAGAATAACAATACAGTCGTTGTTGCATCATCCGATGGTAAAACAACCAGGCTGAAAGCTCGCCATATTATTCTTGCAACTGGTGCACGTTCCCGTGAATTACCAAATCTTAAACAAGACGGGAAAAAGGTTATCGGATACCGTGAAGCCATGACTCTTAGTAAGATACCCGAATCAATGATTGTGGTAGGGTCAGGTGCTATTGGCAGTGAGTTTGCTTATTTCTACAATACCATTGGTACAAAAGTTACACTGGTGGAATATATGCCCAATATTGTTCCCCTTGAGGATGAAGAAGTATCAAAGACACTTGAAAGGTCATTTAAAAAAGCCGGCATGGAGGTGATGACATCTGCCAGTGTTGAGAAAGTTGATTCATCAGGAGAAAAATGCAAGGTTACAATTAAAACAACCAAAAAAGAAGAAGTCCGTGAAGCTGATATTGTTTTATCAGCTGTTGGTATTACACCTAACCTTGAAAACATTGGAATTGAGAAATTAGGAATAGCCGTTGAAAACGGGAAAGTGAAAACAGACTCCTTTTACCGCACAAATGTTCCCGGTATATATGCGATAGGTGATATCATTGCTGGCCCTGCATTGGCTCATGTGGCATCGGCAGAAGGGATTATTTGTGTTGAAAAGATAGCAGGCAAAGAAACCGAACCTCTTAATTATAAGAATATACCGGCCTGTACTTACACCTTGCCTGAAATTGCCTCAGCAGGCCTTACAGAAAAAACAGCCAGGGAAGCCGGTTATGAAATCAAAGTGGGAAAATTTCCTTATACCGCTTCAGGTAAAGCAAAAGCAGCAGGCCATAAAGACGGGTTTATTAAGCTTATTTTTGATGCAAAATATGGTGAGTTACTGGGTGCCCACATGATTGGTTCTAATGTAACAGAGATGATTGCTGAGGTTGTAGTTGCCAGAAACCTTGAAACAACCGGTTATGAGTTGATTAAGTCAGTGCATCCACATCCCACTATGAGTGAGGCTATTATGGAAGCGGCCGCTGTGGCTTATGGTGAAGGGATACATATTTAGATAAAAAATACAAAATAAATAATCCCAAATTCGTAAACTGATTTTCTCAATTGACAAATTTGGGATTATGTTTCTATTGACCAATCCAGTGTGAATAATTCAGAAGCTCTAAAACTTCAGGATAAAAAACTTAGCCTGTCTGATGCCCATGGATTAGTAAATAATCAGTTTCTTTGTTATAGTCCCTTTATTATGTTTAAGTAACAGCACATAACTTCCAGGGGTCAGATTTGTATTGATGGTTATATATTCAGATTCATTATTAAACACTTCATCATAAACCAGTCTTCCTGCCAAATCCATTATTTTTACTGATATTTTATATCCGGTTTCAATTGCAGTTGTGTTAATGATAAAATTACCAACGGATGGATTGGGATAAAGCAGAAGGTCTGATATATTTTCAGGTTCTTCTGTCAGGCTAATATCTTCAAAATCATCCATACTTTTCAGTTTGGTCAGCGAGAATTGCTGATTATAACCACTTCCGCATGTATATTGAATTATATTTGCACCATCGGCGGTGGACGCACCTGATACATCGAGGCATTTGCCGCTGGCTACCGATTTAATCTGGTAATATCCGCTGCCTTTATCAACCAATTGCCACTTCTGACAGTTATTATCAAGCCATGTCCATATCTGGATATTGGCATTGTTTGAACCTGAGCAATTGGTGACATCAAGAGCCAGCAGTGGTGCATTGGTGGGCGATATTCTGTAATAACCATTGCCGACATCATTAATAAGCCATTGCTGGCAGGTATTGTTTAACCACGACCATTGCTGGACGTTGGTGCCGTTTGATGTTCCGCAGTTCTGTACATCAACTGCCTTGCCGCTATGACGTGGAGTAATGCGGTAAATTGAACCGGCAACAGGCCAGTCATTAACCCAGTTTAAGGTTGTAATCATAAGTTTGGCATTGCCATTATCATTACCGTCATAGAAATGATAGGTGAGTTTGCCTTCGCCATAGCCTATATGTCCGGGGCCTATGTATCTTCCGTTTTTGTTTTCAAGGAAGACCCTTTCCCCGGAATATGGCCCTGTGACACTTGTTGAACGTGCAACGACTATGTAATATGTACTGTTAACGCCCTGACAACATAAACCTCTTTGATAAAACAGGTAATAATAGCTACCGTTTTTTATCAGACAGGGACCTTCAACTTCGCCACTTACCAGATGGTAGGTTGTTGAATTAAGCCTTTTACCTGTAGAAGTACTGAGCTGGCAAAGGTCGATCCCTGAAACCCAGTTGCCCCAGACCATCCAAAGGTTACTGCCATCCTGTAATATTGATGGATCAATGGCATTATTACCTGCCACCACCATTCCCTGGTCAGTCCAGGGCCCTGAAAGACTTGAAGCAGTGGTAACGCCAATAGCGGCAGCTGTTCCATCTCCGGCACAGGAATAATACAAATAGTATTTGTTATTCATTTTAATTACATCGGGAGCCCAGAAATTACCCTTGAAATTAGTGACATAGTTTTTAATCCAGCTTGGCCAGGTACTGCCAAAAGGAGTAGTTTCAGCTCTCCAGTCGGAAAAACTCGTATTGCTTGATGACATACACCAGATACCCTGACCAGTGGTGAAAATCCAGTATCTTCCGTCGGTGTTTTTCATCATGCGTGATGGATCATGGCTGGGTGGCTGGGCATTTACCGCAATCACCCATAATAGCAATAAAGAAGTTGCCAACACCCGGTAAATGATTTTATTTAATAACATTTTACATCCGGGTATAAATGTTCCTTTTAAAATTGTACTTTTCATTTGGTAAGGATTAATCATAAAATAAAAATAAGAAACCAGAAACCAGACGAGGTGGATTATTGTGTAAAACAAGTGAATTAAATGATAATACTGGATTAGTCAATAGATTTTTTCAATGGACGAATTTGGTTTGAATTATTCAAATGACAAATCAGGATGATAGCAATCGTGTACCGGTCAAAATAAAAAAAACCACTTCTGTATGAAGCGGTTTTTAATTATAATTTTAAAATCAGACTACATTAATTAATAAGAGAACTGATACTTGTTCCTTAATTCCTGCTGATACTCTGCAATACGACGTTCAAGCTCACCAATTTCATTCCTCAGTTTCGAAGTATCTGCTCCCTCTGCTTCGAGATCCCGAATAAAACGACGGTTAATAATTATTTTCTTCTGGCATTCGTAAATGCTCGAAATTAAACTTTTGATGTTGTACTTTACATCAAGCATGGCATGAGGTTTTTAGTTATTAAATTTCAAAAAACGTTACAGTTATAAAATTAATAAATACTCTGTTACCAGTCAACTTAATTTAAATGATCTTGGTTAACAGAGTCAATGATGTAAATCATCGATTGCAAACTACTGATAATTAAATTGTTAAAAGTCAATTTTTATCAGTGTATCATAATGTAAAGAACCTTTTTATTAACATTCAGCTTTTGTTTTATTTTATGGATGTTAATAAAGTTTTTGCTCACAGATTTTATTATTAATTTAACGTAAAACGTGGTAAAAATGTTCATTTTTTTTTTGAAAAAACCCCGGTTTTTTTACCGGGGCCAAACTTAACCCTACAATAAACCCATCCGTAATTTATTTTTCACGGACATCACGCAACTGATTGTGCTTAGCTGGAGTTTTTTATTATGTCGTTTGTCCTTCTTTCTTTTTCTTTTCGGCTTCTTTTTTTGCGCCTTTGATTTTATCATTTAATGAAAGTCCTGATTTTACTTCGATATTGACACCATCAGAGAGTCCCAGTTGAACATATCGTTTTTCAAATTGCTGGGGTTGTGTTTCCACTTCAACATAGGCAGAATCATTCTTTTCCTCAAATTTCAGCAGACTTTCCGGAATAACCATTACACTGTCTCGTTTGTCAAGAACAATATCTGCGTTAGCGCTGTATCCTGCTCTGACAAAAGTATTGGGTTTCAGTTTTACCTTGGCTTTTATTTCAAACTGCACTGTGCCGTTCTCTTCAACTCCTTTGGGCGATATATATTCAAGTACTGCCTCAAATTTCTGATTTTCAATAGCCCCAATGGTCAGTTCCAGATTCATTCCTTCTTTTATTTTACCTACTTCGGTTTCATCAATTTTACCTTCGAAAATCATTTCTCCCATGTCGGCAACAGATGCAATGGTAGTACCTTCATTAAAAGTGTTGGCCTGTATCACAGATGTGCCTACTTCAACCGGCACGTCAAGTATCATACCCTGTATTGTTGACCGTATTAGTGTATTGGATATCTGGCCTGATTTTTTTGTAATACCTTCCTTAATCAGCTGAAGATTGTTTTCAGCAGCTTCCACTTCTTCGATAGCAGCATTGTATTCAATCCTGATTTTCTGAAATTCAGCATCAGGTATTACCCCTTCTTCATATATCTTTTTCTGGCGCTCATATACAAGCTTAGAGTCTTCCAGGTTCAGCTGTGCCTTATTTAACCTTGATTCAGCGGCATTTAATGCCACCATGTCGGGAATTATTTTCACTTTTGCAATCAGATCGCCTTTTTTAACATAATTGCCCGGTTCAACATACAGTTCTTCAATAATCCCTGATACCTGAGGTTTAATGGCAATTTCCCTCCTGGGTTTTACTGACCCCGTTGCCACTGATTTTTTAACCAGGTTTGAAATGAAAGGCGTTTGCGTTTCAAAAATTGTATTTTTCTTTTTAGATTTCTGGTAAAGCATATAAAAACTTCCTATTATGGCTCCTACCAGAATAATACCAATGAGTATATAAACTACTTTTTTCATGGAATAATATTTTAAAGTTGATATTAATTTTCAGTACGTATTGCTTCAATGGGTTTGATTGATACCGCATGTTTTGCCGGAATTATTCCTGCAAAAATTCCAAAGATGATTAATATTATTAGAGCAATCAAGGCTACCCGGAAATCAACTTCAGGATTCATAAACATTACCTCATTTGTATTCGGGGTACCGATGGCTTTATTTACCAGTTCAACAATATATATTCCGGATGCCATGCCTATAAGTCCGGCAAACGATGTAAGAAAAACCGACTCTGAAATAACCGTTGAAATTATTTTTAACGGAGTAGCGCCCATGGCTCTTTTAATTCCGAATTCCTGCGTGCGTTCACGGATAATAATCAGCATAATGTTGCTTACACCAATTACACCGGCAAGTAATGTTCCTAACCCGACAAGCCATATCAATCCGCGGATACCTATAAATAAACCACTGACTCTTTTAAATTCATTGCCAACATTATTGCATCCGAAAGCTCCCTTGTCATCGGGATGTATGCTATGCCGCTGAGCTAAAATAGTTTTTACCTTTTTTTCAATACTATTGATATCAGCAGTCGGTTTGCCTACAATTGAAAAGTGATCTACGATATTCGGATAATTGTAAATCTGTTGCGTAGTGCTGAATGGTATGAAAATTATTGAGTTTTGTGATTCACCCCATCCGCCGGTATGCTTTGAACGATATACACCAATTACCTGAAAATAGGTACCGTTAAGTTTGATGTATTTATCAACCGGTTCTTCATTGTTCTTGAATAATTCTTCGTAAACCCTGTACCCCAGCAGAGCAACCTTGCGCCTGTATATATTGTCAAGTTCATTGATGTACCTTCCTTTATAAATATCTACAGGATCTATTTTGTTTTCATCGGGCATGATGCCTTCTACTCTGAAAGATCCTTTCTGCAGGCCATAGACTACATTCGACCTTACTTGCCAGCCTCCTCCATGTACGGTAGGTGTTATAATTTCAATTTCGGGAATGCTGTTTTTCAATGCATACATATCATTGAGCTCAAACCGGTATTGACGGTTTCGTGGAAAGCCTTTATAGGGTATTGTGGTAGCCTGCGTCCAGACAAACATACTGTTGGTAGCAAAGTCACCCATTCCTGAATAAACGGCATTCTGCAGGCCTGTTCCGGCTCCCAGCATGATAATCAGCATAAATATACCCCACATCACACCAAATGCCGTCAAACCAGTACGAAGCTTATTTTTCTTAAGCGTGTGGAAAATCTCCTGCCATTTGTCGTAATCAATAATCATATCAGTACGTTTTATTCATCATGTAAGGCAACTACAGGTTTAATACTGGCAGCTTTACGGGCCGGGAAAAAACCCGCGATAACTCCTGCCAGCACAATCATCAATGTGGCACCAATAGCCATCTTAAAATCAACACCGGGTTGCCTGAAGAAATCGGTTGCCGGCATTAATCTGGCAACGGTTTCAAGCAGAAATACTCCGGCCAGCAGGCCTGCATAACCTGCTATTGCCGTAATTAATATTGATTCCTGAATGATGAGCCAGATAATAGATGATGGCGTAGCGCCAATGGCTTTCCTTATACCTATTTCTTTTGTACGTTCTTTAACTACAATAAGCATGATATTGCTCACTCCGACAATTCCGGCAATGATGGTAAATATTCCTATAATGAGTACAAACAGGTTTATCCCTTTGAAAAGTGCCTGCATCTGCTGATATTCTTTCAGTGCGTTCCAGCTCCACATAGCTCTTGTATCATCAGGGTCGAAGTTGTATTTGTGAGCAAACGACTGCCTCAGATTGTCTATCATCTGATTTGTTTCTTCCACCGTGGCATCTCCTGCGGTAAATGTTATGGAGCCAACCCTGCCTTTGGTAATGAAAGTCTTTTGCGCAAGTGAAATAGGAATATATAAACGCTTTGTTTCATCTTCATGAATATCTCCGAATACCCCGACAATTTTAAACGGAATTCCCATAATTTTGACATATTTTCCTATCGGATCCTCGTCCTTAAACAGTTGATCCCTGGCAGATTTTCCGATAACTGCTATTTTGCGGTATTCATTAACATCAAGCTTATTCAGTAACCTGCCCTCAAGCAGTTCAATTGCCTCAGTAACCTGATGTCCCGGATGTATGGCCTGAATGTCAAAATTACCATAATTGCTTTTATAACTTACCAGTATTCCCCACATATCATAACGTGCTGATAAATTTTCAACCGAACTGTACTTATTGCCTACCAGGGTTATATCTTCATTTATAAATTCAATTCTCCGTCCGGCATTTAATCCGTTATATGCTTTGCTGGTTTGACCGCCTCCCATCCATATACTGTTCTTGGCATCGCTGAAGTTATACATTACTCCTCTGGCCAGACCGTTGCCCGAACCCATAAGAATAATCAGCATAAAAATACCCCATGCAACACTAAGTCCTGTCAGAAAAGTACGTAACTTATTTTTGCGTATTGTGCTTAAAATCTCCAGCCATTTGTCTGTATCAAACATATTGTTGCTGTTATAAAAGTTAAAAGGATACAGCAGCCCTTAAATTAACCGGGTTGATAACAATATCCTCAATAATACCATCTTTGAGTTTAATGGAACGTTGTGTGCGTTCGGCAATGTCGCGTTCGTGCGTTACAATGATTACAGTAATGCCGCTGTTATTGATTTCCTGAAAGAGATCCATAACTTCCATGGATGTGACTGAATCAAGCGCACCAGTGGGTTCATCAGCCAGAATAATTTTAGGTTCAGCTATTAAAGCGCGGGCTATGGCAATCCTCTGTTTTTGTCCGCCCGAAAGTTCACTGGGCAGATGATTTGCCCATTCAGCCAATCCCAATTTATCAAGATATTCCATTGCAATCCTGTTTCGTTTCTTTCGGCTAACGCCTTTGTAATATAGTGGCAGAGCAATATTTTCCTTCGCATTCTTAAATGCAATCAGGTTAAAGCTTTGAAATACAAATCCGATCATACGGTTTCGCAGATATGCAGCGCGGGTTTCATTCATATCTTTGATCAACATTCCGTCAAGATAATATTCTCCGGCATCGTAATTATCCAATATACCAAGTACATTCAGCAGTGTTGATTTACCTGATCCGGAAGCCCCCATAATCGATACCATTTCTCCTTTTTCAATGTGCAGGCTTATGCCTTTTAGTACATGCAGCGAATTACTGCCGGTTACGTAAGATTTGTGAACGTTTTTTAATGTAATCATACAGGAAGAAATATTTTGATTGTGAATTTTTGAACAATTATTATGCCATATTCAATTATTATCTGATTATCAATTACTTAAATAAGAAAATATCGTTTTCATTCTCAATTAAATAGTATTTCTCTTGTAACAAATCGGTACATAAATTGTCCGAATATGGACAACTAATTTTATGTTACGGTTCATGGCCGGTTTATACATTTTCATCAACCTCGTATTATGGTTCATAGTTTCTTTCTTGAATATTCATTCTGTCAGATTTTCTTTTGCATGAAAATGATATGGTTATTTAAACCGGGATGAGTCAATAGAAACGCAAGATATTATATAGTTTCATTTGACAAATCTGGGTTAAATGTTGTCTGACCGTGCAACGGTTTGAATTTTACCTTGTTTTTTATTTAAATAAATTACTTATATGAAAAGACGAATGATTTTTTTATGGGTTGCATCTCATTTATCGGTATTTTTGGTATGTTCTCAACCACTGTTGCAAACTATTAAAGGTATTGTTTTTGATGCCGAGACGAATTATCCGTTGATTGGGGCAACCGTGGCTGTGCTCGACTCAGGTATTCTGAAGGGAGCGACAACCGATGCTGAAGGACGTTTCAGAATTGAAGGTGTTCCTGTGGGGCGTTTTAATATTCAGATTAGCTATGTTGGCTATGAACCATTTGTAATAAAGGAAGTAATAATATCGAGCGGAAAGGAAACGGTGCTTAACATTGGTCTGCATGAATCTGTCAGTACGATTGATGAGGTTATAGTAAAATCTTTTTCAAATAAGAGTGAACCAGTTAATACCATGGCATCTGTCAGTGCCAAACAGATAAATATGGAAGAGGCCAACCGCTACGCGGGTGGAATGGATGACCCTGCAAGGCTTGTATCGTCGTATGCAGGGATAACTTATAAGGTGGGAAACAACAGCATTGTAATCAGGGGCAATTCGCCCAAAGGTTTGCTCTGGCGTATGGAAGGTGTGCAGATTTCAAATCCCAATCATTTTGGTGATTTTATTTCTCTGGGCGGAGGTGCAGTAACAGCCCTGAGTAGTCAGACAATGGCAACATCCGATTTTTTTACCGGGGCTTTTCCGGCAGAATACAGCAATGCCTTGTCAGGAGTTTTTGATGTGAATATGCGTTCGGGAAACATAGATAAGCGGGAATATGTGTTTCAGGCCGGACTGAATGGAATTGACCTTGCTTCAGAAGGGCCTTTTGTTAAAGGAAGTAAGTCAACATACCTGTTTAACTACAGATACTCAACGCTGGGACTTCTGTCACCCATTCTGCCAAAAGAAATGGGAAAACTGACATATCAGGACCTTTCTTTTAAATTTAATTTTATTACCAGGGCTGGTATCATTTCATTCTGGGGGATTGGTGCACATGACTATCAGGGTAAACCTGCCGATAAGGATACTTTTGAATGGGATGAATATAATGCCAGAAAGGAGTATAAAACAACGATGACAATGGGTGCCACAGGTATAAGTTTCAGGAAGACTATTAACAGTAAAACTTTTGTCCAGTCAACCCTGGCAGTTACCGAAAACAGTATTGACTGGCAACAAAAAAGACTCGACAGCGCTATGGTTTTATTGCCAAAGAATTCTGTATCCGACTTTCGTTGGAAATATACATGGACAGGTTTTGTTACTCATAAATTCAGCGCCATGCACACGAACAAAACAGGTTTAATAATAAACAGCCTTAGGTATGATATGCAGATTAAAAATGCAGCTGATTATGGAGAACCTTTGATAACGTACGTTGATGAAAACAACGGTACATGGCTTTTACAGTTCTATAGCCAGTCGAAAATAAATATCTTAAAAAAATTGCTGATAAATGCGGGTATTCATGCTCAATTATTGACTCTTAATAATAACTATACACTGGAACCAAGACTTGGAGTCCGGTGGAATATATTGCCAATGCACTCAATTTCAATAGCTTACGGCTTACATGCACAAATGGAGGTATTGCAGCTCTACATGATTGAAAAACAAACACCTGATGGAAAGGTAATGCCAAATAAAAACCTTGATTTTAACAAATCGCACCATGTAGTTGCTGGTTATAACTATCAGATAAATGAGAATCTGAACTTTAAAGCAGAAGCTTATTATCAATATTTATTTCAGATTCCGGTTGTCCCTAACACCCCTGTTTCAACCATTAATTTAAGTGAAATCTGGAATTTCAATGATTCGCTTGTTAACAAGGGTACAGGTAAAAACTATGGCCTCGATATTACTGTTGAAAGATATCTTGATAAGGGCTACTATGGCCTTTTTACCGCTTCATTATTTGATTCAAAGTATACCGGAGGTGACGGAATAGAGCGGAATACAAAATTTAACCGGAATTATGTGTTTAATATTCTTGTCGGGAAAGAATGGAATACAGGAGTAAATAAAAAAAATCTTTTTAATATTAATATGCGCTTTAGTTACATGGGTGGTGAACGAATAATACCGGTTGATGTTGCCAGAACATTGGCTCAGGGTGAAATTATTGAGGATACCTACAGGAGTTATGCAAAAAAATTAAAGGATGCACCTATTTTATGTTTATCGGT
>CAZBCB010000031.1:0-13534 GCA_964489905.1 uncultured Bacteroidales bacterium | reverse complement strand
TTTTGCGTTTTTAATAAAATTTAAGGAAGTTATGATAAAACAACGTCACCTCAGGTTGATTTCAGTATTTGCTTTGTTAATGATTGGCATAATTCAGATTAAGGCACAAGTGCAGATTGAAAGCCTTGACCGCGGACTGGTAGCAGTTAAAACTGGAGGCACAAATGTGTTTCTTAGCTGGCGTTTACTATCTGATGACCCGGATTCAATTGGTTTTAATATTTACAGAAATAATACAAAATTAAATGATACAGTTATTTTTATAACCAATTATACAGATCCGAACGGTTCTGCGGATTCTTTGTACTATGTCAGAACTGTTCTGGGAGGCATTGAGCAGGAATCTTCAGATACTGTTTTACCATGGAACCAGAACTATCTTTCAGTTCCCCTTGAAATTCCTGCCGGAGGAACAACTCCTGATGGGGTTTCATATACATATAATGCCAATGATTGCAGCGTGGGTGACCTTGATGGTGACGGTGAATATGAAATCATTCTTAAATGGGATCCTTAAAATTCTAAAGATAATTCTCAATCAGGTTATACAGGTAACGTATATCTTGATGCACTTAAGCTTAATGGCACTCGTCTGTGGCGTATTGATCTGGGTATTAACATAAGGGCAGGTGCGCATTATACACAATTTATGGTATACGACCTTGATGGTGACGGTAAGTCAGAAATAGCCTGTAAAACAGCTCCGGGTACAAAGGACGGACTGGGTAACTACCTGAGTATTGGCCCTGCAGCTACAGATAACGATGCTGCTGATTACCGTAATGCATCAGGATATATATTATCAGGTCCTGAATATTTTACCATTTTTAATGGACAAACGGGAGCTGAATTAGTTACTGAAAATTATGATCCTCCACGCGGTGATGTTAATTCATGGGGTGATAGTTATGGCAACAGAGTCGACCGTTTTCTCGCCTGTATTGCATATCTCGACGGGACAAGGCCAAGTGTGGTCATGTGCCGTGGATATTATACAAGAACCGTGCTTGTTGCATGGGACTGGCGTGAAGGTAAACTGACCAAGAGGTGGGTTTTTGATTCAAATAACGGATATTCCACTTATGCAGGACAGGGTAATCATAATCTGAGTGTGGCTGATGTGGATAATGATGGTATGGACGAAATTGTTTACGGCTCCATGGCAGTGGATCATGATGGCAAAGGTCTGTGGAACTCACGGCTCGGGCATGGTGATGCCATGCATCTTACAGATATTGACCCCGACAGACCAGGCCTTGAAGTATGGGGTATTCACGAAGGAGCAAATACACCTGGTTCAGCCTTACTCGATGCACGCACCGGTGAAATAATATGGCAAACAGCAAATGCTGATGTAGGAAGAGGCGTAGCCGCCGACCTTATTCAGTCTCAGGTTGGCCTTGAATGCTGGGGCGGAACCGATGGCCTGCGTAATGCAAAGAATAAAAAAGTGGGTTATACACCGGGCTCAGCCAATTTTGCTATCTGGTGGGATGGAGATCTGACCCGCGAATTGCTTAATGAAAATTATATTGAAAAATACGGAGGTTCTATTATTTTTTCAGCTACAGGCTGTGTTTCTAATAACGGAACTAAGGCAAACCCCGGACTACAGGCTGATATATTAGGCGACTGGCGTGAGGAAGTAATATACCGGACATCTAATAATGCAGCGCTAAGAATTTATACCACAACATATACAACACCCTACCGAATCACTACATTAATGCATGATCATGTTTACAGAATGGGAATTGCATGGCAGAATGTTGCTTATAACCAGCCTCCTCATACAGGTTTTTTTATGAGTACTGATATGTTTCTGCCTGATAGCCTGAGGCCACCTGCCGCACCTTGGAACCTGCAGGCAGTTTCTTTAAACGATACCGTTAAATTATCATGGGACAAAAATACTGAAAACGATCTGGCTGGATATAATGTTTATCGCTCAAGAACTGAAGAGGGAGGCTATGTAAAACTTAATGATACTTTGCTGGTGGATAATTTCTATGTTGACACTGCAGTATTTAATGATACTGCATACTTTTATGCCATAACTGCCATTGATACACTGAATAATGAATCGCGATATTCCAATGTAGTAAAAGCCATACCTACTATACGTCCTGATTACCCTTCAAATATATATGCCAGAAATGATAATAACAAAGTCAAGCTCTTCTGGGATGCTGATCTGACCGGGAATATTACAGGTTATAACGTATATCGCTCAGAAACCTCAGGAAGCAGTTATAATAAACTAAATACGAGTCTCATAACCGACAATAGCTTTCTGGATACTCCGTTAACCAATGACCATACATATTATTATGTAGTGACTTCTGTTGATAAAAAATCAGTTGAATCGTTTTATTCTGATGAAATCGTGGCCACTGCCGGTCCTGTTACTTACCTTCAGGAAGATGAAGGAATTATTTCAGGTGGCTCGATCGATAACAATAATCCTGGCTTCAATGGTAACGGATTTTATAATTTTGCAACCAACAGCTATATAGAATTTATTAATATAGGCGGCAACAATGGAGGTAATTACATGCTTGTTTACCGCTATGCACTGGGAAATACAGCTCGTACAGGGTCTCTGGTTGTAAACGGCGTCGCACAGAACCTTACAATGAACAATACAGGAGCCTTCACAACATATATATATGACAGTGTGCTGATAACGCTTAACAGTGACTTTACAAATACTATCAGATTTGCCGCAACAGGAAGTGATTTTGGAAATCTTGATGAAATTATTGTTAAACCTACTTCTTTGTCAGGTATTTACGATAATTTACAACCTGAGTTAACGAAATTAACCGGCAACTATCCAAATCCGTTCAGAAATCATACAAACATAGGATATTATGTTAATGAACAGGCAAAAATCAACATTCAGATTCTGAATTTATGGGGACAACCGGTTAAAACACTTATTGATGCCAACCATGCACCAGGTATTTATACTGTCAGATGGGATGCAACCGATGACTCAGGTAATAAAGTCGCTGATGGCATTTATTTCTGCAGAATGGTTATCAATGTTAAATCAGTTGATATCACTAAAATGATATTAATCAGAGACTGAGATATACTTTATACAAAATAAGACCTTAAGTGTTTAATATTCAGTGTAATATAACCCACTGAAGAAATAAACTATTTTGTTTAAAAAACGTATAATAAATAATATTCTCTTAATTAACATCAGGTACTTTATTATTTCACTAATTCCGATGAATAACATTAAAAAATTTTATACCTTTATTAATAGAATTAAAGGAGTCCGACATTTTGCATGTTTTTTACTCATTGTGCTTGGAGCATCAGTTACTCAGGTAGCAAAAACCCAAAGTCAACCTGTTTTTGACATTAATTATATTCACATAACTGAGTTTGTGGCTTCAAATTCATCAGGTCTGCAGGATGAAGATGGAGATTATCCAGACTGGATAGAGATTTATAATCCGACTTCAGAAACAATTAGTCTTTATCTATGGTTCTTGACAGATAACCTTAACAATCTTTTAAAATGGCAATTTCCTGATGTTCAATTGTTGCCAGGTTCATACATGATTGTATTTCTTTCAGGGAAGGATAAAAGAGATCCTGCAGGAAATCTGCATACGAATTTTAAGCTTAATGCTTCAGGTGAAAATCTGGCATTAATCAAGCCTGACGGTGCCAATATTGTCTTTTCTTTTCCTAATAGTTATCCACTGCAGTACACAGATATATCTTATGGCATTGCTGACGGTTCATTCCGATTTCTCAGAAATCCCTCACCAGGTTTGCTGAATTATAATGAGGAATTTATTCCGGCGCCGGAATTCAGTGTAAAAAGGGGAGTATATGAAAATCCTTTTTCGGTTGAAATGTCTGCTGCAATAAGTGGTGGAATAATCAGATATACTACTGATGGCAGTTTTCCTTCAATGACAAACGGAGAAACCTATTCTTCACCAGTGTTTATTTCGTCTACAACACCATTAAGGGCTATTGTCTATAAAGGTACTGACAGAAGTGAAATTATAACACATACTTATTTCTTTCTTGATGATGTTATTCATCAGCCTGATAATCCGGCTGGGTATCCTGTCATGTGGGGACCTTATAAAACATTGCCGGGTAATGCCATTGCTGATTATGGTATGGATCCTGAAGTGTGTAATGATCCGTTATATGCCGATTCAATGAAAAAGGCATTTCTTTCAATTCCAATCATGTCTGTTGTTACTGATAAAAATAATTTTTTCCTTGATACAATAGATGATGAAATTGGTGGTATATATATCTATACCGGCATGGATGGTGTGGAAATCGGAAGAGACTGGGAAAGGCCGGTATCTGCTGAATATATTATTAATGGAAAATCTGATAACGGTTTTCAGGTTAATTGCGGAATACGTATACAGGGAGGTGAGGGCAGGGTACCCGAAAAATCCCCAAAACATTCGTTCAGGTTGGTATTCAGAAGCCAGTACGGCCCGTCAAAGCTCAGATATAAACTATTCAACGATGAATCAGCCACTGATGAATTCAATACGCTTATTTTAAGGGCAGGTTTTTGTAATACCTGGTACCACTGGGACGGATCACAGCGAAATATTGCCCAGTATATAAGAGACCCATGGACAAAAGATACTCAGATCGAAATGATGGGTATTGGGTCACATAATTCTTATGTACATCTGTTTCTGAATGGTTTGTATTGGGGATTATACAGTATTTCAGAAAGGCTTGATGAAGAATTTATGGAAACTTATCTTGGAGGAAATGAAGAAGATTATGATGTTATTAAAGATTATACTGAACTTGTTTCGGGAACGCTTGACAACTGGAATGCTATGATGACATTGGCCAATAAGGGACTATCCGATAATACCTCATATTTCAAGATTCAGGGTAAAAATCCTGATGGCACAGACAATCCGGGATATCCTGAATACCTTGATGTTGATAATCTGATTGATTATATGTTGATAAATATTTACGGTGGAAATGACGACTGGGATCATCATAACTGGGTAGCGGCCAGAAACAGAATTTCACCGGGAAGCGGCTTTCAGTTCTTTTGCTGGGATGCAGAACATGTTCTTAAAAATATTAATACCTCTGTTGTAAACGAAAATAATGACAACTGTCCCAGCAGATTATATACTAAACTCAGGGATAATGAGGAATTCAGAGTACTTTTTGCTGATCATGTTTACCGTCATTTTTTTAATGACGGAGCACTTACACCCGGCCGTACAGCCGAACGATACAGTAACAGGGCTCAGCAGATAAAGCTGGCGCTGATTTGTGAATCTGCCCGCTGGGGAGATTACAGGCGCGACGTACATTCGTGGAGATATCCTCCTTATGACCTATATACTCTTAATAATCAATGGACTAATGAATACAACCGTTTGATCAATCAGTATTTTCCTGCCAGAACGCAGGTCGTTCTTAACCAGTTAATTGCCGAAGGGTTATATTCTAATGTGACACCTCCTGTATTCAGTCAGAACGGTGGAGTTGTAGCTCCTGACTTTCGTTTAACCATGAGCGCGCCTGCCGGAACAATATATTACACAACTGACGGAAGCGATCCCAGATTAATTGGTGGTGATATTGCTCCTGTCGCTTCAGAATACAACATAGAAGGTGTTGCAATTACCGATACGATGGTTGTGAAAGCCAGGGCAAAGGAAGGAAATGTATGGTCACCCCTTGTGCAGGCTACCTTCTATGGTTTCACTTCAGTTAATACCGATAAAACATTTACTGATATTATTAACCTGAATCATGGAAGCTATCCAAATCCGTTTATAACTTCAGCCATTATTTATTATACTTTGCCACGTGCCGGAAATGTTGATGTTATGGTATATTCTGCTGACGGTCGATTGATTGATATAGTTTATTCAGGATATCAGGCTGAAGGAATGCAATCGTTGATATGGGCCCCTGCTGCTATTGAAAGTGGTATTTATTACTATATTATCCGGTTTGGTAATCAGAAATATGCAGGTAAACTGGTTTACATGAAGTAAACCAGCAGAATAATCTGTTCAGGAAAGCTGAAAAACTCCTGAAAATTCCCGGTCAGATGTTATGGCCGGGAATTTTTGTTTGTCGATTCGTCAGTTGAAAATCAATTGACGTATTGGGGTTTATTATAAAATGTGGATAAAATCCATGGAGATCAGAGTTCAGTTCAGAATCAATCCATGTGAAACACTTCTTTTAAAGGTATGGTCACAGGAGAATTATCAGGGTTTGTTTCCATGATGTCGGCCATATAAGCCCACCATTTCTGGACCACTGGATTAGCGCCGAGGTCCTGAGATGACTGCTGACCCGATTGTTTCTGGACGGCAAAGAGAATGTTGGTTTCTTCATCCAGGAATATAGAGTAGTCACTCACACCTGTGGATTTTATCAGTTCAGCAAGTTCAGGCCAGATTGCATCGTGCCTTTTCTTGTATTCTTCCATAAAGCCAGGCTTCAGCTTCATTTTAAATGCAAACCTTTTCATAGGTGAAATTTTTAAATAATTAAAGATTATTTCAGTTTATATACTTCGCTTCCTGCCAGCAAGAAACATCCCAGTCCGTAATCCTCGAAATCCGGTACATGATCATAGGTAACAGGCTGTCCGTCTTTTGGTTCCTTTCCTGTCCCCTGAACATAGCCTAAAAAACCATTTTCATGGAGGCTTTCTTCTGATATTGCTTTCCAAGCTTTTATCACTACAGGGAGATATTTTTCCCGGTTAAGGATACCATTGTTGATTCCCCATGCCATGCCATAACAGAAAAGCGCTGTGCCTGTAGTTTCTTTACCTCCGAAATTGCCAGGATCGTGCAGACTGACATTCCAGTATCCATCCTCGCGTTGGACAGCTTTAAGTGCTTTAGCCATCCTTCTGTAGGTGCGAACGTATTCTTTTCGGTGAGGGGCATTCCGGGGTATGATATCCAGAACCCTTGTAAGGGCAGCAAAAACCCAACCGTTTCCACGAGACCAGTAACAGTCCTCACCATTAGGTTCGGTATAGGGTGGGACAAAATCTTTATCTCTCCACCACAATCCGTCTTTTGGATTATAAAGTCCTTTGCCGCCATGTCTTGTTTTTGTATACCAATACATATCGAACATTTTTTCAAAATACCGATTATCATTATATACTACTCCCAGTTTAGCAAAAACCGGCATAGCCATTTGCATGGCATCGATCCAATCCCAGTCATCATTTTGGGGAGTGTTCACCAGCATGTCCATACATATTTTAATATTACGTATTCTTTCAGGCTTTGGATCTATGTTATAAAGGTCAATATATGTCTGACCACAACACTGATCATCCGCATTACGTGTTGTGTTGCCACTGCGCATACCCCATTTATGAAATTCTCCCCATGCAACAGCATAATCATAGTAATCCTGTCTGGGATAAATCTGGTGCAATGCCATAAGTCCTTCATAATAAACACCACGTGTCCATATATTACTTGGCCTTTCTTTATTGGTAATAATAGTTTGTCCCACATCCGGCCATTTTTTCATAAAATAATCATTAGCCAGTATCATTTTTTTTAATACTTCAGGCTTTGAAGGCAATTGCTGTGCGTTCGCATAAAAATAAAAAATTACAAGCGACAATAGATGAATTGATTTTTTCATGACTGTTATCAAAATTTATTTTTATTTATTCATCAATTTAAAATTCATTCAAACCAGGTTGGTGATTCTTTTTTTAGAGGAATAATTTTAACAGGTCCAGCTATTCCTGATGGCATAATACTCCATGCAGAGGCATCAAAAGGCTTATAATCAATTCCAACAAAATTAAGATCATAGAAATTTTTCCAATGCAAACGTTGTCTGTCCATATCTCTTATACGGTTGGCCATTAAGTTTGCCACCTCAATTGTAATAACATTTTCTCCGGTCTTTAATAAATGACCGATTTTGCAATGATAGGGGGGACCCCATATTATTCCTGCTTCAGAGCCGTTTACAAAAATACGCGCACTTTCACGAACACGGTTTAATACAAGCAGGTAGTCATCGGCAGGAAGATAATTGATTTTAATGCTGGTACTATATTTAGCGATGCCTGAAAAAGTACCTGTTGTCGTGTCATTTATATTTGTCCATAATTCAGGTTGTTGCAACTCTCTTTTTTGAGGAATAACCGGTCCGCCTGAAACAAAATCAAGTTGCCATGTACCGTTAAGGATAATACAGGTATCTTTGGCAAAATAATTCCACACGGGGATATCCGTAACCGGTTTATTAGCCGCAAATATAAAACAACTCTCTCCTGAGGATAGTTGAAGTCTGATCTTAATATTACTATTTTCTCTTTTGAAAGGTATTGTGCCCCATGTTCCGGTTTGTGGATCCATGATAATGCATGTTTCTGCATTGACATTGAGAGGAATAATGGTATCAAGGTCTTCCTGGGTATGGTTTACCAGAAAATAATAGGTTCCTGATTCTGTTTTACGCCTGATAAATTTAATTCCGGCATCAACCATTTGCTCGCGTAAAATTCCCGATGATTTTAAGGCTTTTTCAAAATCACTGCTGACAATGAATTGACCCTTAACATTTTTTGCTTTTAGGAGTCCGTTTTTCAAGTCCTGGATTTTGAGTTTTTTAATTAAATGATGCAGTTCCTTTCTTTTTTGTTTGAATTGATAAAACCCCGGGACATCTGAGGGTAAATTGTGCATAATAACAAATGCCCCGCTGTCAGCGAGTTCAATAATTCTTTTAAAAGTTTCGGGTGTTAAAAGACGACACTCAGGAATATACAGCACAGAATATTCCGTTGCGCCGGAGCATGTGTTAATTTTTCCTTCAACAACGGAGGATCCTTTTATTTGCCTGTCTGAAATAAAATCAAAGGAATATCCTTTCTTTACCATCTCATTCAGATCAGTAAAACTTAGCCATTGGTATGAATCATGTACCGAAATTTGACGTTCAAGTCCTTCAGGTTGCTGCCATAGGTCATATACAGGCCAGTAAACCAATATTTCATTATCAGGTTTTCCCTGCTGAAGAATTGACTGGCACCTGGTAATGTAACTGTTTAAACCATCAATATGACTCCACCAGGTGTTGGAAGGGGCAAAATTAACCGATGCATAAAAAAGCCATCCGGGCCATGGGACATCTACAGGTGAATATGTGGTTCCGTGATAAAATACATGATTGACACCGGCAAGAAATACCTGTTCAGCTTCAGGTTTGCATCTTGAAAGTGGTACTCTGAAATGCTCGCCAAGCCAGGTAAATGTTTCGCACGAAATAAGCTTTTTTCCTGTTACGTTTGCGGCAGAAGATGCAAATTTTAAAAACAAAGGATTATGGTCTGCTTTTCGGAGAAATGAGCTGTCATACCATAAGCCATGGATTGGAAAGTATGTTGAGCCGAAAGTTTCAATTTCAGGTATATCAACAGCTGCATAAAGATCAAGCAGGTTGGCCGGAGAGCCATGAGCCTGACTCCGGGTGGCCATCTTGTTTTGATGTGCCCATTGTGTCCATTGTTTTGTGAAGTTTTCAAGCAGCATGTCTGATATGGTTTCCCTGTAATCCGACTTAATTCTTGCCATAACTTCCGTGTCACCTCCTCCGGCTAATTCTCTCAGGTATTTTTTTAAATCATAACCTCTGCGGTGCTCAAATTCCTCAAAAAAGAGTGGTGTCCAGTTAGCATAATAAACTTCATAACTGTCGTTAAAAAGATTACGTATTCCATGTGAGTTATCTCTGAAAGCAGTATCAAACCGGGACAAATACTGTTTTAATGCGCCATGTGAAAAATGATCAAGCACAAAACCTTCACCTCCGGGGGCTGCTCTTTTTACTTTTTGCAGAGTATTGTCACAGAAGGCAGCATAAAGCTCCCAGTCGCCTTTTTGAGGTATCCAGCTTATTTTGCCTTCGGATGATATTTTATCGGTAATGTTGAGTATTTTGCCATTATTACTATAAGCTATAAGTGCCTGAAGTTTTGCATTTTTATTATTCAGTTCCTGATTAATATTAATTTTTTCAGGTAGGCCGGTACTATCCTTTATTATGTATTTTTTAATGAATAATCTGGCCGCTGCATTATCAAGAGATATATGCGGGCCACCAAATGGCCATCCTGTCCCTGCGTTCATGTCCACTCCCATTTTTAATGAATCTGCTTTACGACTCGTATAGTCAAGCAATTGTATCCATCTTTGTGAAAGAAACGGAATAAAATAATTTTCATAACCTCTGACGCCATATATCGGAGTAATTTCCACACCACCAAATCCTTTCTGTGCGTACTGTTCCAGTAATAAACCGATATTCTTTTCATCAACTGCATTTCCCATCCACCACCAGCGGGTCCATGGTCTCATTTCAGCATTAATATGAGGCCACGGATTAAACAATTGGGAATTAACAGGAGTTAGTGTGATAATGATAAGGACGGATGCAACTAGAAATGATTTATTTTTTTTCATAACCTGCGTTACTAATTATCATTTGTCCTGAATGATGAAGCCGGTAAACCTTCCTTATTAAACAAATCGGGTAGCATATAATTTTCCCATGCATAGCGTGCGGCAACCGGATGTTTAACTTTATCACTTGATACGATTACAGTATTATTATCAATTTGAGCATTTGCTTTTACAAAAATTCCGTCTTCACCTGCGATTTCGAACAGGTTAAGTTTATTATTTAAGGCCACCAGTCCCGAACCGGTAAAGTCAAAATATATTCTGATGTTGTTGCCTTCTAAAGTCATGCTTTTATAAATTGGTCCGCTGCAAGTAATACCGGGGAAATTATAGGTTTGTGATAATGCCCAAAGAGCCAGCCTTTCGCCAACTGTCTTTTTATCACGCGGGTGAATATCCAGTGAATCGCCTACGTCAAGTGTAACAACCATACCTGTGTTTTGAACGTTCCTAAAAGTTTTCAACTGAGCTTCCCTGATATAAGGATTCTGATTACTGTGTGCTGAAATTTGCACAAAGTAAAAGGGGAAATCACCCTGATTCCAGTCGTCACGCCAGTTTTTTATCATATCAGGAAAAAGCTTTGCATATAATGATGGATTGTTCGCATTTGATTCACCCTGATACCAGATAACTCCCCTGATTGAATAGGGGATAATGGGCGCTACCATGCCATTATATAAAACAGACGGCGTTTTATGATGTCCGGGACCTACCGGTTCACGTGGAGGTCTTTTGGCATCTATTCCGGTTATGGTGCCCTGTTCAACAGCTTTTTTCCATTTATCAAGTTCTTCGGTATATTTTTTGTATGCTTCGGGGTAAGCATCCATTAAACGTCGATAGTTTTCAAAAATACATTGATAGGTTGTATCGTTTTCAAGTATTTCCCTGCGTGTCCATGATTCAGCAGGTGTTCCGCCCCAGGAAGAATTTATTAATCCTATAGGTACTTTAAGCTGTTGATGTAGCATGCGGCCAAAATAGTAAGCCACTGCTGAAAAAGGGCTTACTGTCTCAGGAGTACATTCTACCCATGCACCTTTGCAGGTGTCTACTGGTTTTTCTGCTGTTTGTTTTTTAACTGTAAATAAACGAATTTCAGGATAATTAGCTTCCTTTATTTCTGTTTCATAATTTATTACTCCGGTGTGCCAGTATGCATCCGATGTCCCCATCGGAAATTCCATATTTGATTGTCCCGAACAAAACCATACTTCACCTGTCATAACATTATCAATTTCAATTTTGTTTTCATCGTCACTGATGGTGATTGTGTATGGGCCACCGGCAGAAGGTGTTTGAATGCTGACATCCCATTTACCTTCATTGCTGCAAAAAACTTTATGCGATTTCTCTTCCCAGCTGCAATGGATAATCACTTCTGAAGACAGAGTTGACTTCCCCCATAATTTAATGGTCGTATTTTGCTGCAAAACCATAGATGGTGAAATAATTGCCGGAAGCTCAATTCTTGCATAAGACAATGTATAAATTAAACAGAATAATAAAAGTATCGGTAATTTTTTAAGAATACTGATTAATTGCTGATTATTCATTGTTTTATTAATTTGAATGTTATCTATTTGTTAATTAAAATTCTGCAACCTTCTGAATTTCCCTGAATGCATGAAATTAGCAGTACGTGCTCCCCAGCGTTATACTCCCATCCGTTTTTACCTGATTCATAATCAGTTTCCGGTAATGACAATTCATGATCATTATATTGAACCGAAACCTTAGCGGGTCTTTTATCCATGTGTATTTCAATCTTATAATTTTTATGGTCAGCCTTAAAAGTGCTTTGAGAAGGATGAAATATTACCATGATATTGTTAGCATTCTCAATGCATTCGATTTTTGTGACAGAAAAAATGCCTTTCTGATAATCAAGGCTCACACCGTCATCTTCGTATAATTCGAATGATGAATTTTCAAATGGAAAAATTTCAATATGCAAAGTGTCTGGCAGATTTTTCCCGATGTAGGATGAAACGGGTTGCATCGGAATGATAGCGCCGCCTTTTATAAAAACAGGCAACTTTTCAAGTGGTGTTTTAATCAGAATATATTGTTTCCCGTTAAATTTTTGACCAGTCCAGTAATCATACCACATACCTTCGGGCAAGTATACGATACGGCTTACGGCATTTTTAACGATTACCGGACAAACCATGATATTGTCACCAAAATAATACTGGTCATCAATCTGATAGGTATTCGGATCATCGGGATGATGCATAACAAGTGCCCGCATGATGGGCAAACCTGTTTTGTACATTGTATAATATGAAGAATAGATATATGGTACCATTTTATATCTCAGCCGGGCATATTTTCTGAATATTGCTAAAGCTTCAGGGCCGTAATTCCATGGTTCTTTGTAGCTGGGATGTTCCATTCCGAACAATAGTGCTACAGGGCTAAACATACCAAACTGGCACCAACGGATATAAAGTTCAGGGTCGGCGACATGTTCAAAGCCTCCCATACAATGGGTCCATGCACCTATGCCTGATAGCCCGCAATTGATTCCACCTCTGATTACCGGCTGAAAATACTGCCATTCCGAAGGCCAGTCACCGGCGAAAATAAATGGATATCTTTGTATTCCGGCAAAACCTTCCCGTGTATGATTCATACCTCTGGTTCCGTTATAGCTCATAAAATGTTCAAAGGGTGCTTTGGCGTAGGCAATCGGAAATAAATTATGAAGTTTTTCAATTTCTTTTCCGGTAGGTCCAGTTCGGTTTACTTCATTTCCTAAGTGTCCGAATGCACTTCCTTCATCAGTTTTAACAAACCTGCATCCGATCTCTGCCAGCGGAAGCAAACAATTTTTCCACCACCAGTCTGTTGCACCTGCATTAAAAAAATCCGGAAAATCTCCGGGTAAGCCATTTTCAGGATATGTAATACCAGCCTGCTGCGCTAAGTCAAGGTAATTATTTTTTTCGCCATTGTCGAGTCTCGGGCGTATATGAAGACCAACCATCTGGTAGTTTAAGCTGTATAATGTATCA
>CAZBCB010000030.1:13316-13582 GCA_964489905.1 uncultured Bacteroidales bacterium | reverse complement strand
AGAATAAATAACCGGGTTTTTGCTCTGGCACCTGCATATATGGCTGTTAAGTCAGAAAATCAGTTTTTCAGGACCCGTCAGCGTTATCTTGAGCATTTATACCCCCTGCCCGGGGCTAAGGAAGAAGTTACACTGATAACCGGTCTGTTAAAAGGTTTTATGCTTACCGATTCGATGGCAAATGAAAAAGCTTTTAAGCAATATGCACCGGATTTCGGCATACTGCATCTGGCAATGCACACCATCATTGATAACCGCAATCCTAT
>CAZBCB010000030.1:0-13306 GCA_964489905.1 uncultured Bacteroidales bacterium | reverse complement strand
CTGGTTTTTGCGCAATTATCAGAAGGACCTGATGAAGGAATGCTTAACACCTATGAAATCTATAATATGCAGTTAAATGCAAAAATGGTTGTGTTGAGTGCCTGCCGAAGCGGTGATGGTATATTGCAAAAAGGAGAAGGCATAATAAGTATGGCACGTGGTTTTATTTATGCAGGATGTCCGAGTATTGTTATGACGCTTTGGAATGTTGAAGACCTTACAGGTGCTCAGATTATGTATGAATTCTACCGGCAAATAAAAAAAGGAAAATCAAAAGACAAAGCCTTACAGGAATCAAAACTTACATATCTTGCCTCTGCACCACCTCATAAAACCCATCCATACTACTGGGCTGGTTATCTGCAGATTGGAAATCAATCAGCCATATTTATACCGCTGTATCTGAAAATATTATCAGCCTTTATCATTTTTGTTATACTTCTTTTTATTGTCATCCATTTGAAAAAAAATAGCAAAAAGCAGATATGATCAATCATTTATTAAATCCTGCACATCAGGGTCTGCTTTGATCATTTTAATCAGTTGTTCCTTACACAGATGCTTTCTTTTCCTTACGTATTCTTCAGAAGAAAATCCGAGCTTTTCAGCGATCTCTCTGAATGACATTTCATTATAAAACAAGGTAAGTATCTCTCGGCAATCTTTGCTTAGCTTTGAAAAATAATGCTGATATATTTTCCTCTCCATGCTGGTTTCTATATAATGTGCTTCATTTTCCATTATTTCCATGGGTCTGATGATTTCAACAATCTTCTCAGTATATATTTTTCTTTTTTTCAGCACATTAAGCCATATACAACGTGATATGGTATAAAGATAATTAGTAAATGATGAATCTAGAATCAGGGTTTCTTCCTGTGTTTTCCTGAAAATTACTACCAGTGCCTCCTGGAATACATCCCGGGCATCTTCAGCATGACCACTGTTTCTGACAACAAATTCGCGTATAATCGGATAGTAGGTTTTATAGACATATTGAAGAATCGTATTGTCTCTTCTTCTGATTCCGTTAATTATATCCTTATTTGTATATTTTTCCACGATACTTCAATATGTATTCATCTCAAATATACCTAAAAAAAACAGAAAAGGTTTTAAGAAATTGTTGGTGTTGCTTCAAATTGCAGATTAACTCCGGTTTTGTCTCAAAGCATCAATACAGATAACTATTTTTGGTAATCATTATTCAGTAATCTGAAAACCTTCAACCGACATATTATTTCAGACTTAATTCATAAAAAAAATAAAATATATATTACGGGCATTCCCTGAAGCTTTTATCATATTGGTTCATGGCTTTTTCGCTCATACCCATACTGCTGAATCCTCCATCATGATAAAGGTTTTGCATGGTAACCTTACGGGTAAGGTCAGAAAAAAGTGTTATGCAATAGTCTGCACAGTCATCGGCATCAGCATTGCCTAAGGGCGACATGCGTTCGGTGAAATCAATAAGAGAATCCATGCCTTTAACACCGCTACCTGCTGTTGTGAGCGTGGGAGACTGGGAGATGGTATTAATGCGGATTCTCTTTTCCCTGCCATATATATAACCAAAGCTCCGTGCAATAGATTCAAGTATTGCCTTTGCATCGGCCATATCGTTATATCCAAAAAGGGTACGCTGTGCTGCTACGTATGACAATGCCACAATTGAACCCCATTCATTGATTGCATCAAGTTTGCGGCAAACCTGAATGATTTTATGAAAAGACAGCGCAGAAATATCAAGCGTTTTTAAATAATAGTCGTAATTAATATCATCATAGGGAATTCCTTTTCGGACATTGGGCGACATTCCAATTGAATGAAGCAGAAAATCAAATTTTCCACCAAAATGTTCCATCGATTTTCTTACCAGTTGTTCAAGTTCATCAACATTAGTGGCATCTGCCGGTATAACAGGAGCATTGCATATCTCAGCAAGCCGGTTAATTTCACCCATCCGAATGGCAACCGGTGTATTGGTGAGCACCAGCCTGGCACCTTCTTCATGCGCCCGCAATGCAGTTTTCCATGCAATGGATTTATCATTCAGCGCTCCAAAAATAAGTCCTTTTTTCCCCTTCAGAAGATTATAAGCCATGTTTGTTTTTTTTAAAATGAAATGCAAAAATAGTGGCAGAATTTCAAATGAAAAAACAATTATTTAGAATAATTTTAAATAACTGTTATTGATATCTCTCTGCTGCATGCCGGTGGAGTATTACAATGTAAATTATAAAAATTTTTTTCTTTAAAAACAAGCATAAATCCTGACGAACGATGTTATCAGAATGCTTGAAGCAGCTTCGTTCAATCCGGCTTACAGTTTTCTCCTCGCTTCCGTTACTGAAAACTGAGTCTCATCCCGATGCGCTCCCCTATCGGGATTAAGCAATTCCCGGGCATTTTCCATGGCCGCTGCTGTGATCTCCTCTCCGCTTAACATTTTTGCTATTTCAATATGCCGTTCTTCAGCAGTAAGTTCTTTAATTTTTGTGACTGTTGCTTTATCACTCTCAGCTTTGTAAACTAAAAGATGATGATTCCCTTTACTGGCTATTTGAGGTAAATGGGTAATATTAATCAACTGCATACGTTTAGCCATACGTCTGATGATATTGCCCACTTTTTCTGCAATTTCACCTGAAACACCAGTATCAATTTCATCAAAAATAATTGTGGGCAGACCTGTAGCATCGGAGAGTAAAGATTTTATGCTTAACATAAGCCTTGACAGTTCACCTCCTGATGCTACCTTTGAAATTTCCTGCGGCTCAATATTTTTATTGGCAGAAAACATAAACTGCACATGGTCAATGCCTTTACGACTGAAGTCGGACAATTTTTTATGATCAATATAAAATGAAGCTGAGGGCATACCCATTTCACGCAACATTGAAATAATCTGAGATTCGACTTCATGAAAAGCATTTGTCCTCATTTCAGATAATTTTAAGGCCAGCTCCTGAAGCTTGCTGGTTTTTTCATTCAGTAACTGTTCAGTTTCAACAATAAGTGAATCATACGAAGTGATTGTATTAATTTTTTTCTCAAGTTCTTCCTGTAGTTGAATCAGTTCACTTACCGATGATTTCCGGTGTTTCTGCATGAGGCTATAAAGGATGTCGAGCCTGTTTTTAACATGTTCAAGACGTGCCGGATCAAGGTCAATCTTTTCGGCCTGCATATCAAGTTCTGCGGCCATATCTTTCAGCTCAATGTATGACGACTCCAGCCGTTTTGTAATTTCGGCCGAAACCGGAAGATATTTGTGAATCCGCGATAACTGCCCGATAGCATCTTTCAGCTTTGTTACCAGTGAAATGTTTTCTCCGGCTAGTATATCATAAACCAGCAAAAGTGCAGACTTAATTTCTTCGGCATGGGTAAGCTTTTCAAGTTCAAGTTCAAGTTCCTCCTGCTCACCTGCTGATAAACGTGCTTCACCAAGCTGATTATACTGAAAAGTGTAATAATCAAGGTCAGCTTTTGACTTGTTTGCATCCTCCTGCAACTGATTTAACTGACGTTTCAGGGAAATATATTCATCATAAATATGTTCATATTCTGCCAGCAAATCAAATGTCTGTGCGTAACTATCAATAACCTTCAGTTGAAATTTATTATCGCCAAGGCTCAGATGCTGATGCTGTGAATGGATATCAATCAGCTGATTGCCTAATTCGGTGAGTACTTCAAGTGTAACAGGTAAATCATTAATAAAAGCACGGGATTTTCCGGTAGCTGATATTTCACGACGTATAATAACCTGATCATCATAATCAAGGTCGTTTTTGATAAAAAAATCCTGCAGTTTATATTGCGATATATCAAAAACTCCTTCAATAATACATTTTTTGCTTTTATCATATAAAACTGAAGTGTCGGCACGTTTACCCAATATCAATGACAATGCCCCCAATATAATTGATTTTCCGGCGCCCGTTTCCCCTGTAATTATTGTAAGACCTTCATGAAAAGAAATATTAAGCCCGCTAATCAATGCATAGTTCTCTATGGTAAGATTTCTGAGCATGCCCTTTGTTTTACCCCTCTTTTGATAAAATTAAATAAAAATGATGATTTGAATGAGAATTCAGCATGAATAAATATTAATAGAATATCAACAATGTTGGATACGATAAAAGATGCTTCAGACCGAATGAAAAGAAGGCATTAGTAGAAATTCTTTCATACCTTCCCAGACACCAGTGTTTATTTTTATGAACCCGATATCTGTGCATATTTTTCCTTACGGGGCGCATCTATCTGGTTTAATATAGCAACAACGCGACGTTTTTCGTCATCGGTAGCTTCTTTAAAAATATTAATGAATTCATCTGATTTGGCGTCACAAATTACCTGTATGAGGTAAAGAAATGGGTCAGGCCGGTTGCGATAAACATTCTGTAGCAAGGTAAGCCCCTCAATAACTTTGCTCCTTCCTTCAAAGAACTTGTCATACATTACATCAAGACCAAGACGGTGATAAATATAAATGAATTCCCGTACAGGTTGGTAATCGGGATTTAATAGGCTATTAACCAGCCAGTAACGGTTTTTCCTGTTGAGACTTTCAGATGCCCTCCATCCTTTTTCAATAGCATTCTGAGCATTCATAACGATTTTTTCAGCTTTCTGATAAAACTCCGTTCCCGATGACAGGCCAAAAGAGTCAAAATCAATACCCAGAATAATATAGGCATAATAAGCCATCAGAGAAGTTAAGCCTGATAAATAGCTTGTTTCACTGAATTCCAGTGTCTGAAATTCTACATAGCGGAAATCAATATCATTATCAACGTAATTGAATAAAACCGTACTGTAACTCGAATTATAAACAGGCCGGCGTGCCTGAATCTGCAATGTACCAATAAACTCGTCATCGCCTTTCATATCAGTTATATTAAATAAAAAGGTACATTCAATTCTTTCGCTGGCAGCAAATTTATAACCTGTCCATGCTGTATTATTCATAAATTCAGTCATTGCAGTTTGCAGGGTTTGGAAAACCTGTTTATTAGTACCCTGTAATTTACTGGTTACCAATTGAATATTACAACGCAATTCCTGATTGTATGCATGGAAGCACAGCATTATAACAATCGTAAACAAATATATTCTTTTCATAACAACCTGCATTATATTATTGAATGAAGATATTCTATAATATCTTCAGCAACTTCTTGTTTAGATTTTAACGGAAAGACAGTAATTCTATTATCCCTTCCTATGATGGTAATTTTATTGGTGTCTACTGAGAATCCCGCTCCTTCATCTTTCAAGGAGTTAAGTATAATACAATCAAAATTCTTTTTTTTCATTTTTTCACCTGCATTATCAATGGCATTTTCAGTTTCAAGAGCAAAGCCAATCAAAAACTGTTTCTTTTTCTTTATTTTTCCCAGGTCAGCTGCAATATCTGGATTAGGCATGAGTTCAAGGGTAAGGGCATCAGCAGTTCGTTTTATCTTATTTGCAGCAACTTTTTTGGGCCTATAATCGGACACAGCAGCAACCAGAACAGCACCATCCATTTCAGGAAAAATTTTCATACACATATTGTGCATCTGTGAGGCAGTAGTAACCGGAATCAGCTTATACAGATTTTCCGGAGGTTTTTCATTTGAAGGTCCACTGATAAGGACAACCTGAGCACCGTATTTAACTAACTGGTTTGCAATTGCATAACCCATTTTCCCTGAAGACTGGTTGCCAATAAATCTCACAGGGTCAATAGGTTCGTATGTAGGCCCTGCGGTGACAAGAATTTTCTTACCTGCGAACTTTGTTATTTTTTTTTTTGAAAAATATCCTTTTAGATATTCAACAATAGATTCGGGCTCAGTCATCCTTCCTTTCCCTGTCAGTCCGCTTGCGAGCTGGCCTGTTTCGGGTTCAAGAATATGATTACCGTATTTTTTCAACAGGCTAATGTTATTTTGTGTTGCCTGATGGTTAAGCATATCGAGATCCATTGCAGGAGCAACAAAAACAGGACACCGTGCTGAAAGGTATGTTGTAAGCAGCAGATTATCAGCAATGCCATTAGCCATTTTTGCTATCGTATTGGCTGTTGCAGGTGCAATAACAAATGCATCTGCCCACATACCAAGGTTAACATGGTTATTCCAGTCGCCGTTTTCAGGATTAAAAAATTCGGTAAGAACAGGATTGGCTGAAAGTGTAGCCAATGTGAGCGGAGAAATAAATTCTTTTGCGAGCGGTGTCATAACCACTTTAACAGAAGCTTTCTCTTTTACAAGAAGGCGTATAAGTATGGCTGTCTTGTATGCAGCAATACTGCCAGTTACGCCAATCAGTATTTTTTTGTTTTCGAGCATTTTTTATTCTGCTGCCCTGCGGAAATATATCTGGTCATTTTCAAATTCTTCCAGCGCAATCAGTGTATGCTTGGGCATTCTTTCGTAAAATTTTGAAATCTCTATCTGTTCACGGTTTTCAAATACTTCCTCAAGGTTATCGGTATAATTGGCAAATTCTTCAAGTTTGCGGTTGAGTTCTTCCTTAATTTCAATTCCAATCTGATTGGCCCTTTTGGCGCAAATCATAACTGCTTCATAAATATTACCGGTCTTGGCTTCCAGTTTGTCTAAATCTCTTGTTGTTGTGGTTATTGGCGCTTTTGTCTTCTTATAATCCATATTCTGAACATTTTAGTCTTTTGACAAATCTAAATTTCTGTTTTTCAAATATTTTGATGATGCTTCATAAAATTTATCCACTTCTTTCTTAAATTTACTTGCAGGGAACTCAGCTATAAACGAATAATAGTCATCAATTGTTTCCTGAAAACGTTCGGGTTTTTTACTTTCAATACTATTTATTGCCAGCAGGTATCGCGACTTAACAATCATATACATGATTTCTTCACGGTATTTTGATTCGGGAAAATCAACTAAGCTTGAATTTAACGCTGTAATAGAAGCCTTATAATCTTCAAGGTTAAAATATAATTTAGCTCCCAGGTATGATTTTTCCATAAGCTTTTCCCGCAGTTCAGTAATAAACTTTTCACATTCTGCCACACGAGGGCTTTTGGGATATCGCACCATAAAAAGCCTGAAAGCATCGATTGCCTGATAGGTGCTTTGTTGGTCTAACTGCGGCCTTGGCGATGAAAGATAGTAGCAATAGGCTTCGTTAAATGCAGCTTCTTCAGCAAAAGGACTATTACCGAATGTCTGGTAAAACATCTTAAAATAATGACCTGACAATATGTAATCATTTTGTTTGTAATAACTCATGGCCTGAAAAAAGAAAACGGAATCCGCCTTCTTAGTACCCCTGAAAACCGGCGCAATCTGGTCAAACAGAGTTGCTGACCTGATATAATCACCTTTATTATAATATTCAAAAGCTTTGGAATACTTAAGGTTATAATCATCACTTTTCAGCAACTTCTCATATCGTGAGCATGAAAAGATGAAAATAACTGAAAATAAAACAGTTATGGTATAAGTAATTTTTTTCCGAAACATCGCGCAAAAATACAATTTTTTGATTAAATACATAAAAATAAGTTGCATTTTAAACGACTGGTTATAAAAAAAATTACTTGACTTTGTGTGATAATTAAAAAAAATTACATTTGCTGTCTTAATTTTAAAAATCATTATAAAGTGGACATATTTGATAAAATTACTAAAAACAGAGGCCCATTAGGACAATACCAGCAGGTTGGGCATGGTTATTTTATGTTTCCCAAACTTGAGGGTGAAATTGGCCCCCGGATGATGTTCAGGGGAAAAGAAGTACTCAACTGGAGTTTAAATAATTATCTCGGACTGGCTAATCATCCCGAAGTGAGGAAAGTGGATGCCGAAGCTGCTAAGGAATATGGCATGGCTTACCCCATGGGAGCCAGAATGATGTCGGGCCAGACAAGCAAACATGAGGAACTTGAGAATAATCTTGCGAGTTTTGTTGAGAAGGAAGATGCCTTCTTGCTTAATTACGGTTATCAGGGGATGATTTCCATCATACAGTCGCTGGTAAACCGCCATGATGTGGTAGTATTTGATTCAGAATCACATGCCTGCATTATGGATGGAATATGGCTGCACAAGGCCGCCGGTGGGAAAAGCTTCATGTTTCCGCATAATGATATGGATAAGTGCAAACTTATGCTTGAGCGTGCAACAAAGCTTGCAAGCCAGACAGGCGGAGGTATACTTGTTATAACCGAAGGCGTATTCGGAATGGCAGGTGATCTTGGAAAGCTTAATGAAATTGCCGAATTCAAGAAAAAATACAATTTCAGGCTTCTGGTTGATGATGCTCATGGCTTTGGTACCATGGGACCAAACGGAAAAGGCACCGGTGAGCATTTTGGCGTTCAATCTGAAATTGATCTTTATTTCAGTACATTTGCCAAAGCAATGGCTGGTATCGGTGCATTCGTTGCAGGCAAAGAAGAGGTGGTTAATTACCTGCGCTATAATATGCGTTCACAGACCTTTGCCAAATCATTACCAATGCCAATGGTAATAGGGGCATTGAAACGCCTTGAAATGGTAAAAACACAGCCTGAAATAAGGGAAAAACTATGGACTATTGTGCGCGCATTGCAATCGGGTCTGAGGGCAAAAGGATTTAATCTTGGCAACACTCTTTCGCCAGTTACTCCTGTTTTTCTTTCAGGAAGCATTCCGGAAGCAACCAATATTGTGATTGACCTGCGTGAAAATTACCGTATTTTCTGCTCAATGGTTATTTATCCTGTTGTCCCCAAGGATGTGATTATGTTGCGTATTATACCCACAGCAGCACACACCGTTGATGATGTTAATTACACAGTTAATGCATTTGCCGAAGTAAGTGAAAAACTTAAAGCCGGCAAATACAAATCAGATAAGATTGCATCCTTTATGGCTTAAAGGATTTTATTTTCATTTCCGCTTCCTTTTTGTAACGTACTGCCATAGCTATCATTTCGGTAGCTATGGTTTTTTCACTGGCATATTTCATTTTATTCCATTCATAAACAGCACTATACCATGCAGTAAAGTGCTTGCTCTCTTTGCCAATATTTTTTTTATGCTTTTTCAATGCAGTCATTTCAGCATGTTTCACACCAAGCTGCTGCTGATTATAAGCTTTCATCTTTTCGGCCATAACAATGGCATTATTGTATGAAGAAATAAGCCTGTCAATCACTTTATTGTGATTGTCCACACTTGTATCGGCATTTCCGGTTATTTTGCCAATTTGTTTTAAAACAGCAATTTGTTGATTTAAATTTCTCTGCAAATTGGCAGATTCATTAAAATATTGCCTGACAATTGCATTTATCTCTGATTTGGAAGCTGCTTTTCGGTTAAATTGATTCATCAATTGCTGAAACTGATTATTAATAGAATCAAGATAAATTTTGATCACTTTTTCATTACGTGTTAAAACTGCTGAATATAATTGTTTAAGCAATATACCAAATATGTGATTATAATTTACGAGTTGACTGTCAATTTTCATGTCATTAACAATCTGAATATCAAAGTATTTGTACAAAGAATCGTTAAGCATGTTCAGTCCCGGCTCATCAATTTGAAGTAATGAAACCTGTTGCTGCAACTCAAAGAGCCCTGAAGGATAAACCCTGATACTGTCCATTCTTTTTTCCGGATACAGTTTTTTCAATTCAGCCTTTTCTATTTTTATATAATAATTTTTCTGTTTTTTCGATAAAGCATTATTCATTTTATTAAGCTGCTTAACTGAAGTCTTGTATGAACGGATTACAGAGTTTGCTTTTGAGGAAATTTTCTGTAAAAGTTTTTTGTGTAAAGTGTTGATTTTGCTAAGTTGTGCCAATCTTTGCCTGTAAACCGAATCAGTTAATACCCTGTGCCTGTTAAGCCATTCACCCGCAGAAATCATGTCAGTGAGATAATCCTCAAATTCACCTAAGTTGTATTTTGTAACAGCCCGTTCAACATTAAAATATTGTGCTTGAGCCAGATAGCCGGAGGCTTTATCAAAATAGTTATGATTGTTATAGACAAATCCCATAATACCTTGCTGTTTTTCAAAACCAGCAGCATCAAGTCTTTTTGATTCGTTAATACTGGCCAGATAACCGGGATAAAGCGTATCAACCGGAGGCTGACCGGTTTCAAAATAATAAAAACGAACCGGTTTTTCACAAAAAAGCCATTTAGGGTCAAGTGGATAATGTGTTTTAACCAATGAGTCGGGGTTAGCATTAAAAAATGCAGGATCAGGCAGGGGATGGAAAAATAAATTATACTTTGAAACCGGAAAGTGTAACGTGTTCATTAATAATTTATTAATAAAACCAGGCTTTTCTTCCAGAAAACCACTACCCCAAGTCGGATCGGCAATTATCCATAGGCTATCAGCATGAATAACGTTCCATGCATGATTAGCCCGCAAAAACGGCATATTGCTGTTATAGCCGTAACCTTTAATGTACCCTTTGATTGTATAAGCTTCGATATTAACTGATCGGCACATGGCTGTCAGCAAACCGGCGTAATCGGCACACAATCCCTTTTTCCTTTTCAGGAATTCTTCGATGGTTTGCTGAGGATATTTGTGATGCTGAAATGATTTGGCATCATATTGAATATGAGTTGTAATCCAGTTAAATATATCTTTTGCCTGCTGAAATTCAGTTAATGTGGTATCAGTAACAGAAAGAGTCAGCTTTTTTATATCAGTCTGCCCCGAAATATATGATATGGGTAAAATAATGACCAGAACAGCTATAATAAATCGGTAAAACATATTTGCTGAATAAAAAAATTTTAAAAAAAATATGTGGAATATACTTTATATATTTTACATTAATTATTTTCGTTGCGTTTTTTTATTAAGATATTTTTATAAATACTTTTAAGCCAATGAGAAAATGGCGTATTGAAGATTCCGCTGAACTGTATAACATATCAGGCTGGGGAATCAATTATTTTTCTATCAATGAAAAAGGTAACGTGGTTGTTACTCCCCGTAAAGACGGTGTTCAGATAGACCTGAGGGAACTGGTTGATGAACTTCAGCTGCGGGATGTTTCTTCTCCCATGTTAATCCGGTTTCCTGACATTCTGGATAACCGCATTGAAAAGATGTGGAGTTGTTTTAAGGTTGCTGCTGAAGAATATGGTTATCAGGGGCAGAATTTTATTATTTATCCTATTAAGGTAAACCAGATGCGACCTGTTGTTGAGGAGATCGTAAGTCATGGCAGAAAATTTAATATCGGCCTTGAAGCTGGTTCAAAACCTGAATTGCATGCTGTGATTGCCATTAATACTGAAAGTGATTCACTGATTATTTGCAACGGATATAAGGATGAGGATTACATTGAACTTGCCATGCTGGCCCAAAAGATGGGAAAGCGTATTTTTATAGTGGTTGAAAAGCTGAATGAGCTTAAACTCATATCAAGTGTATCAAAACGTTTAAAAATAAAACCCAACATAGGCATTCGCATTAAGCTTGCCAGTTCGGGTAGTGGCAAGTGGGAAGACTCAGGGGGCGATGCAAGCAAATTTGGCTTGACTTCGAGTGAGCTGATTGAAGCCATTGATTATCTTGAAAAAAATAAGATGAAAGACTGCCTGCGGCTGGTTCATTTTCATATCGGAAGTCAGGTGACCATGATAAGGCGCATTAAAAATGCCTTGCGTGAAGCATCACAATATTATGTACAACTTTACAAAAAAGGGTTTGCAATTGAATTTGTTGATATCGGAGGTGGCCTGGGTGTGGATTATGATGGTACACGCTCTTCAATTAGCGGAAGCAGTGTAAATTACAGCATACAGGAATATGTGAATGATTCTGTTTCAACTCTTGTTGATGTCTGTGAAAAAAATAATATTCCGCATCCCAATATTATCACCGAATCAGGGCGCTCGCTCACTGCACATCATTCGGTACTGATTTTTGACGTCCTTGAAACCACTACCCTTCCGAGTTGGGATGATGATTATGATAAAATAACTGATAATGACCATGAACTCGTACATGAATTATATTCTCTTTGGGAAACCCTGAATCAGCCACGAATGCTTGAAACATGGCACGATGCCCAGCAAATAAGAGAAGAAGCTCTTGATATGTTCAGCCTTGGCCTGATTGACCTGAAAACAAGGGCACAGATTGAACGTTTATTCTGGTCAATTGCACGTGAACTAAACCAGATGACCTCAGAAACAAAGCATGTCCCTGACGAATTAAGGCAACTCCCCAAGCTTCTGTCAGATAAATATTTCTGCAACTTTTCATTGTTTCAGTCATTACCAGATTCATGGGCTATTGATCAGATTTTCCCTATTATGCCCATACAACGGCTTGATGAAAAACCTGACAGGTCAGCAACATTGCAGGACATAACCTGTGATTCTGATGGCAAAATTGATAATTTTATTTCTACCCGAAACTTTTCATATTATTTACCTGTTCATGCAATAAAACCAAAGGAAACATACTATATCGGTGTTTTCCTTGTTGGCGCTTATCAGGAAATACTGGGTGACCTGCACAATCTTTTCGGCGATACAAATGCAGTCCATGTATCTGTAAACGAAGATGGATATGAAATAGACCAGATAATTGACGGGGAAACCGTTGCAGAAGTTCTTGATTATGTCCAGTATAATGCAAAAAAAATGGTAAGGACAGTTGAAACATGGGTTACCTCAGCTGTAAAAGCTGGCACCATCTCTCCTTCAGAAGGAAAGGAATTTTTGTCGAATTACCGTTCGGGACTCTATGGTTATACCTACCTGGAGTGACGCATTATCTGTTGCAGGTTTTTATTTCAGAGTAGTATTACCCCCGGTTAATTACAATCTGGCTTTGTCTCCAGTAAAATATTTGTCACTTTTAGATTCACTGATAAGTTATTCACCGGATTGTAATAATTGACGGGGAACAAAATTATTTTTTACCTGCTTACAATGGCAATAGTGATCTCAATTATCTTGAATATAAAAAACTTACCCGGCCGATAAAAACAAGAAGGAGTAATGCAGATCTTATTAAACCCATGTAAAATGAAATTATTAATTCATCATGTATAGGATAATTCAGGATTACTCCGTGATCCCTTATGGGGGAGAATATCAACCCCTTAAAAATGCAGGCTATCGCCTGCTCATTTTTATTTTTACCCCAAACTGCTCAAACTTCGTTTGGCTGTCTTGCCCCTTTCAGGATTACTCCGTGATCCCTTATGGGGGGAACATCAACCCCTTAAAAATGCAGGCTTTCGCCATAACATTATTATTTTTAAAACATAATAAAAAAAATT
>CAZBCB010000029.1:0-13625 GCA_964489905.1 uncultured Bacteroidales bacterium | reverse complement strand
ATTTTTATTTTTATTTTAATAATAGTCAGAATACCCTACTAACAAATAAACCTATTAATTTAATTAAACTATGAATACTCGAAAACTAATTATTTTCTTATTAGTGTGTGCGATTTCAGTTTTGGCACATGCACAGAATCTGGTGCAAGGGACGGTCACTGCCGCTGATACAAAAGAACCATTGATAGGGGTAAGTATTCTTATCAAAGGCACAGCAACGGGAACTGTGACCGACATAAACGGTAAGTACCAGATTGACGTTCCGGCAAACAGTACATTGGTTTTTTCCTATGTAGGTTACGGAACGCAGGAAGTCAGAGTTAACAATCAGAGTGAGATTGATGTTATTCTTGAACCAAGTATTGAAGGTATTTCCGAGATTGTTGTGGTAGGATACGGAACCCAGAAAAAAGCAGACCTCACTTCGGCCATAGCTACATTGAATCCGAAAGAACTTACCAAAATGCCTGGTGGCGTTACCGCAGGTTTACAGGGTAATGTAGCTGGTGTAAATGTTACTGCAGGCAAAGTATGGGTTCGCGGAGTAAGCAGTGTAAGAAATACTGACCCGTTATGGGTAGTGGACGGATTGATTGACGGAATGGTCCCTAATGAAAACGAAATTGAATCTGTTCAGATTCTCAAAGATGCTGCATCATGTGCAATATATGGTTCACGCGGAGCAAACGGAGTTATAATTGTTACTACAAAAAAAGGGAATCCCGGAACTGTTAAGGTAGAATACAATGCATACGGAGGCACTAAATATCGTTGGAAAAAAATTGACATGATGGGAGCAGTTGATTTTGCCGAATATGTTAATGAATGTTATTACAATTATAATCAGCAGTTCCCGGCAAACGCACAGGCAACTCCTCCTGCTTATGAGGATCCTTATCATCCTTTAGCCGAAACTGACTGGCAGGATGCATGGTTCAGGCGTGGATGGTACCAGAATCATAATATTTCTGTAAGCGGAGCAACTGATTATTCCTCATACAGAGCCGGAATAAATTATTCCAATGATATTAGCACTGTTATACGCAGTTCGAGTAATAACATTGGATTGTTTTTAAACTCGCAGTTTAAAAAAGGCAGGGTTACCATCGGTGAATCATTTACATTGGGGAAATACAACAGTAGCAGCGGAGGAGGAGGTTATTTCGACTTACTCCGGACACCGTCAAACCTACCGGTTTATGATGAAAATGAAGAATATGGTTATTACATAACTGGTACTGCTGAAACAGGTAACGACATGATTAACCAGATAGCCATGAAATATCTGAACGATTATGCTGGCGAATACCTTAATATTAAAGGAACTGTCTGGGGAGAAGTTGAAATAGTCAAAAATCTGAAATACAAGCTGAATATCGGTGTTGATTTCTACAGACAATATGACTACAGCTTTGCTCATGTTTATAGCGTTGGAAAAGGCCAGAACCCTGAGGCCGACCTGTCAGAATCGGTCAATCGTAAAAACCGCCATTTATTTGAACATACCCTGAGCTATGAGAAAAACATTGCCGGAAATCATACCATCACTGCAGTGTATGGAATTACTTCTGAAGATACTAAATACAGGTCGTTGGGAGCAAAAGGGGAAGATTTCCCGACTCCCGATTTACGGGTTCTTTCAACAGCTCTGAAAAATTATACCGTAAACGGAACAGAAACTGAACTTGTTCAGTATTCACATCTGGCCAGAGCTTCATATTCTTATAAAGGAAAATATCTTTTAACGGGAAATATGAGAATTGATGGCACCTCGCGGTTTTCTCCCAGTAACCGGTACGGGTTTTTCCCTTCTGTTTCAGTAGGCTGGAGAATCAGTGACGAACCGTTTATAAAAAACAGTTTTGGATGGATAACCAATATGAAACTTCGTACAAGCTATGGTGTTGTTGGAAATCAGAATGCTATTGAGGACTACGGATATGAATCATATGTGGTTACCGCTAACCAATTTTACACTTTCGGACCTGACCAGGCAAATGCTTTTGCACCCATACCAAAAGTTTTCAATGACCCCTCACTTAAATGGGAAACATCATACCAGTTTGATGCCGGTATAGATTTAAATATTCTGAACGGAAGATTGGATCTGATTATCGATTATTACAATAAGAAGACAATTGATATGCTTGTGAAGGTGCCCATACCATCATCAACAGGTTCTACCGAAGCTCCTTACATCAATACAGGAGAAGTTCTGAACAAAGGGCTGGAAATTTCAGTCAAATCAAGGAACAAAATAAAAGGGGTTAATGTCAGCGCAGGCGTTAATGCCTCATTCAATCACAACGAAGTTCTGAAACTTGGCGATCAGAATACGCCAATTATTGCCGGACAGGTAAGTAATAATGAATATGTTACAAAAACCGCTGTGGGCAGTTCAATAGGTCGTTTTTTCACTCTTAAGACTGATGGTATTTTTAAGAGTCAGGAAGAAATCGATAATTACACCTATTATAATTCAGAAACTGGAATGACTTACCTGATTCAACCCAACGCGCGTCCCGGAGATTTAAAATTTATTGACCTGAATAATGACGGACAGATTAATGACGATGATAAAGACTGGGCAGGAAGCCCGTTACCTATTGTAACTTATGGATTCACGCTTGACCTCGACTGGAAAGGGCTTGATTTTTCGATGCTCTGGCAGGGCGATTACGGCAATAAAATATTCAATAATGGCATCTCACTTGTAGCGCACGGAACATCAGCCGTTAACCAGACTACACTTATTAATGACAGATATCGCGAAAATGATGTTACAATAGTAACTGCATCGGGTGTTGAAATTTTCCTACCAAAAAATACCGATACTGATGTGCCCAGGGCAGTAATGAATGATCCTAACGGTAATTTTTCGAAAATGTCTGACTATTTTATTGAAGATGGTTCATACCTGAGACTGAAACGAATAACACTGGGTTATACTTTCCCGGCCAAACTGACTCAGCTGCTTAAAATTGAAAAACTCCGTCTGTATGTTGGATCTAAAAATCTGCTGACTTTTACCAATTACTCTTTCTTCGACCCTGAGGTCGTTGGCTTAAATGAAGAAGGAGGATATAATGTAACCCGTGGCATTGACATGCAGAAAGCCTGGGCTGGTGGTAATCCCACCTCTCGTGAGTTTTTTGCAGGTATTCAGTTAATTTTCTAATATAATAAATGAGTCCAATTAAAACATGCATACTATGAAAACATTATATATTTATCTGGGTCTGGTTACTCTTGGGATAACATTAATTTCCTGCGAGCCGAATATGGATTTGTCAAATCCGAATGAATTGACCACTGAAAGTTACTATAAGACGGGCGAAGAGATTACTTATGCTGTAAACGGAGCTTATAATATGATGCAGCGAAATGGAGGATGGGGGAGGTATATGTTTTATGCCATTAATGCAAGAGGTGATGACTGGGATTTTACGTATAAGGCTGCAAACGGAATGAAAGAGATACCTCCTATTTGCAATTACACCTATGATGCTGCCAATCGTGTTGTATATGAATGCTGGGACGATATGTATGCCATGGTGTATGCTTCAAATCTTGCGCTCGAAAAAATACCTGATGCCGATGCTTCTGAAGAACTGAAGGATAGGCTGAAAGGCGAAGCTTATTTTTTGCGCGGACTTGCCTATTACCATCTTGGACAACTTTATGGTGAGGAAATACCAGTCTTGGTTCGTACAGCAAAAAAACGCGAAGAATTTTTTGCTCCTTCTGCTGCGCCTGGTGTGCTTTACCGACAGATGGTCAATGATTTTATAATGGCCTCTGCTTTATTGCCTCCGCGTTCAGTAATGTATGCAAACCAGGCCAATATTGGCCGTGCAACAAAAGGATCAGCACTTGGATTTCTGGCAAAAGCATACATGAACCGGCCTATTTTCGAACAGGGAAAGGCTTCACAGTGGGATAGTGCTGAAATAGCCCTCAGACAGATAATTGAAAGCGGGGAATATCAGTTAACATACATTTTCAGGGATAACCACACTGAAACTAATGAGAACAACAGCGAATCATTATTTGAAGTACAGTTTTTTAACGGTGAAGGCAGTTATAATGACCAGGTAGGAGAAGATTATATTGAGTCATGGGGCCAGTCAGACCAAAGTACCTGGCGTGAGCAGGAAATCGGACAAAAAGATGGCGGTGATAACACCAACTGGTGGAATATGATGCCCTCGGTTAAAACAGAAAACGAATTTGAAGAAGACGACCCCCGTCACTTCCAAAGTATGTGGTGCCCGGGCGGAGCCCGATACAGATTACAAAACGGCAGGTGGGTGACTTTTGATAAATTCTTCCCAAAAGGAACAAAAGATCCAAACTGGAGAAAACAATTCGGTTGCAGAAAATATTGTGCAGATGAATCTACAGCCGACTGGGAATCAGGAATCAATGACCGCTTGCTGCGATATTCAGATGTATTGCTGATGTATGCTGAATGCCTGATTGAACTAGGACGCGAAAGTGAAGCCATACCCTATATTAACCAGGTTAGAGAAAGAGCCAATCACCAGATGCTCGTATACGGTAAAGCTGATACTGCGCTTTTCTATACCACCGAGCCCGGTAAGATACCTATGGTTGAAGACCTTATAAGTGCTGCGCCTGTAATAAACGATATGCAGATTAATACACTGCGACGTGCCCTGAAACACGAAAGATTTGTTGAACTGTTCGGTGAAGGACAACGTTTTATGGATCTGTTGCGCTGGAGTTATAACCCTGCTGATCCTGATCAGGCTATTGTTCTTGATCCTTTAAAAAATAAAGTTGGCCCCGGTATAGGATTTATTTCAGGAAAACATGAATATTATCCCATACCTTCCAAGGAGTTGTCCACTAACCCCAATGTAAAACCAAACAGGGCGAATTAATGATTTTTTTCAAAATAAGTCTGACAACAACAATGATAAATTTGTGAAACATGAAACGATTAGTGCTGACTGCTTTGCTGAGTTGTTTTGTTTTGCATATCTGGTCACAGGATTCACTCCGGTTTTGGGCAGATAAATTAGGGAAAAATATAGGTGCTTCGGTTGAGGGTTATTTTTTCCTGAATAACTTCTGGACCATGACAACCAAAACTTATCATAAAATACTGAATGGACAGTTTAACATGACTGTCGCCGGAAATGAAATGAAATTTGATGCAACAGAACCTCAGCGCAACGTTTTTGATTTTACTAAAGGCGATATTCTGGTGGAATATGCAGAAAGCTATAATATGGCTGTCAGAGGTCATTGCCTGATTTGGCACCAGCAATTACCAGGATGGATAATGGCCGGCCTGACTGATGGAATCAATAACGGGCTATACAGCAGAGATACATTACTCGCAATCATGAAGAACCATATAACCAATGTTGTGGGTCACTGGAAAGGGAAAATAAAAGAATGGGATGTTGTGAATGAGGTATTCAATTATGATGGATCTCTCAGAGCTTCAATATGGCAACAGGTTATCGGCAATGATTTTATTGATTCAGCCTTTGTTTGGGCTCACCAGGCCGACCCTGATGCCTTGCTGTTTATTTTGGATTACGGTGCCGAAGCAAAAAATAACAAATCAGACAGCCTTTATAAAAAAGTTAAAGAGCTTGTTGAAAAAGGAATACCTGTTCATGGTGTAGGAATGCAATGTCATCTGACACTCAATGCAATAAACTTTTTTTCCATTGAGCAAAATATTAAGAGGCTTACTGATCTCGGTCTAAAAGTAAGTATAACCGAACTGGATATTAAAATTCCTGCTGATTTATTCAGTACAGAAGCTGCTTTAAATGATCAGGCAAGAAATTACGGTCAGTTACTTTCGATGTTTCTGAAATGCGAACAATGCCCAAGTTTTGTTATGTGGGCCTTTTCTGACAATGATTCATGGATTCCCGAGCACACGGGCGGTGAATATGGTCAGGCATGCATTTATAATGCCAAATATCAGCCCAAACTGGCCTATTACGCATTACTTGACACACTTAAAGCATGGAACGGGGTGCATGTTGCCTTAAAAACCAACTCATACCTTCCGGTTTTTGTTTATCCTACTATTGTAGATGATTATTTTGTTATTCGGTCCGAAGAGTCAGATCTTGAAATAACCCAGGCAATAATTACTGATCTGTCAGGAAGGCAAATAATGAATATCAGACCAGTTGGTTCAGGCGAACCCGTCCGGGTAAACTTGTCCGCAAAAGGCATGTATCTGCTTGCGGTTTTTGATAAATCAGGAAGATCATACATACTGAAGTTTTTTAAAAAATAACATACTAATTATGTTTTAACAATTAAATCTATCAATTATGAAAAAAGTAAAAACTTTATTGATTACAGCCGGAATACTGATTCTGAGTGCCGCCGGACTTGCTGCTCAGGATACAATATTCTATTACGGATGGGAAGAAGGGACAACCCCAGGTCCTATTGGTAATATCTGGAATAATACCGGTGTCTCATGGACACACGAAACAGTAATTGCTGATCCTGCAAATGCTCATTCAGGTGAAGGTTATTTTAAGGCAATTGTTACATCCACACCGCCCAATCAGTGGGATAATCAGGGAGTCTTTGAAAGCATTGAAGTGGAAGACTCTTCTTCATACCGTTTTACTATCTGGGCAAAAGCTACCGATGGTAGCAATACCAAAGTTAATTTAACCTGCGGACAATATACAACATGGGCTGAACTTACCCGCAAAGGAGGAGTGTTACTTACTCCTGAATGGAAACGTTATTACCTGATGGTACCCATTGTTGATGCCTCACAACTGCCTCTACATGAAGTACCTACAGAAACAGATACTATATATTATCCAAATCATATACGGTTCCCCGTTCACTACTTTAATCCGGGTACCTATTATGTGGATGATGTTTCGATTCTGAAATCAACCATTGCTTACGCTGTAGCTGCAGGTAATACCCTGACAATTAATTTTGGGTATGCCCTCGACTGGAATGATGATGTTGATAAAGATGCCTTTACAGTCACTGTTAACGGAACACCTGTTACTGTTGAATCGGCTGTAATGCGTGACCTGGGCGATTTAGTAGAACCATGGATTGATCTTACCTTAGATGCTGATATTAAGGAAGATGACGTGGTAAAAGTTTCTCATGATGGAAAATCAGGGCTGGTTTATACTTCGGTATCTCCTGTTACTGATGAATTGGGAACAGTTTTAGCTTTTACAGATGAAGTTGCTGAATATGGCGTGCTTGAAAGCCCTGTAGGTATAAAAGATGCATTTGTACAAAATGCCAATATTATTTCAACGGGTGATTATTTGTATATTCTTGATGTTCATAATATCAAAAATATTACTGTTTATAACCTCAGCGGGCAGGTGTTGAAAAACATCAACAGTTCAATTAATGAAGTGCCGGTAAGCGATCTTAAACCGGGATCATATATTGTTAAAATAACTGCCTCATCAGGTATTTTCAGAGGCAAATTTATCAAACAATAAAAATCTGTATTACATCAGGATATTTATTATGAAAGACCCACATGATTAATAAAATAATAACAATAAAAAATTGTTTTAATCATGTGGGTCATATCATACCAAGAAATTTAATATGTAACAATATCCTGTGATAATTAAAAATATAAAATGATTATAAAAAAGCGTCTTTTTGTCAAAATTCAATAAAGTAAATTAAATATCTAATCTATGCAATCGATTACAACAACATCAAAAGTTACCTTCAAAGAAAAAATTGGTTTCAGTCTGGGTGACGGTGCAGCCAATTTTATTTTCCAAACCATCATGTTATTGCAACTGAGCTTTTATACCGACACATTCGGGATATCAGCTGTGGCTGCAGGAACCCTTTTCCTTATTGGTAGGCTATGGGGTGCAGTTGCTGATCCTATAATGGGAGCCATTGCTGACCGTACTGAAACACGCTGGGGTAAATTCAGACCATGGATTTTGTGGACTGCCATTCCTTTTGGTATAATTGGTTTTCTGGCTTTTATTACTCCTGATTTCAGCCATGCAGGCAAACTGGTATATGCCTATATTACCTATATCCTGCTGATGACCATATATTCTATGAATAACATTCCTTATTCAGCCCTTAGCGGTGTAATTACAGGCGATATGAAAGAAAGGGCAAGTCTATTTTCTGTCCGTTTTGTGGTAGTTTGTCTTGCTACCATTGCTATTCAGGGCTTTGCACTGCCTATGGTAAACCATTTTGGTAAAGGCGACAGTGCAAAAGGTTATGGAATTACAATGGGTATATTTGCCATACTTGCCACAATTTTCTTCTTTATTACATTTTTTACCACCAGAGAAAGAATTAAACCCGACCCTAAACAAAAGACATCCCTGAAGGAAGATCTTGTAACATTAATTAAAAACAAGCCATGGGTTACCATGTTTATTCTTTTTGTAATGATGTTTATTTTCCTTGCAATCAGAAACGGCAACCTGGTTTATTTCTTCAGATATTACCTTGATCTTCCCAGTATGCAATCTTTTATGGATGGTATTGACAAAGCATTATTAGGTCTGCTCAGTGCCATTAATTTTGCCGGCGAAAATGCAAATTATGCCGACAGTACATTTGGATTCACAAATATTGTAGGACAGCTTGCAGCTATAGCAGGAATTACAGTTTCCAATGCCCTGGCAATTCGTTTCGGGAAAAAGAGTACTTTAATTACCGGTTTTATCCTCAGCTTTATATTTACGGCTATGTTTATTATAGTTCCGCCAACAGGAATTATGCTGACCTTAATATTGCAAATATTATTTAATTTTTCATGGGGTATTACCATGTCGATTCCATGGGCAATGATGGCTGATGTGGCTGATTACTCAGAATGGAAACTCAACAGGCGTTCTACCGGTATCGTATTTGCAGGTATTGTTGTGGGCCTTAAATTAGGGCTGGCGCTTGGTGGTTTTATCGGCGGGCTTATCCTTAATCTTTATGGCTATGTTAAAGATGCTGTCACTCCAAAAGCAGTGATGGGTATAAGGCTGACTTCGAGTATATATCCGGCTATAGCCCTGGGAATCGTAATTATAACACTTCTGTTTTATCAGATTAACAGAACCATGGAATTAAAAATGCAGGATGAACTTGCTGAAAGAAGAAAAAATTATACAACATAATTAAATAATATGAAAAACTTATTCATAAAACATTCAGAAAAGACAGGAATAATATTAATGCTGGTTCTTTGTTTTGCCTGTGCAAAAAAAGAACCTTCACTGAAAGATACCTTTAAAGACCATTTTCTGATTGGTGCAGCAATTAACTCTGATCAGATTTTGGGAACAGATTCGCTTGCCCATGAAATACTGATTAAACATTTTAATGCTTTAACTGGCGAAAATGCTATGAAATGGGAAAGGATACATCCTCTTCCGGGTAGTTATTATTTTACCCTTTCAGATAGCCTTGTGTCTTTTGCAAGAAAAAACAATATGTTTGTTACAGGGCACACGCTCTTATGGCATCATCAGACACCTGAATGGGTATTTGAGGATTCTACAGGCAAACCTTTAACCCGTGATTCTTTGCTTGCCGTGCTAAAAGACCATATTTTCACAGTCGTTGGCCGTTATAAAGGCCAGGTACAAAGCTGGGACGTTGTCAATGAAGCACTTGAAGAAAACGGCAGCCTCCGCAAATCAAAATGGCTTGAAATTATCGGAGAAGATTACATCGAAAAAGCATTTGAATTTGCCAAGGAAGCAGATCCCGATGCAGAACTCTATTATAATGATTACAATATAGAAACTGCGCCTAAAAGAGATAGTGCGGTAAAATTAATAAGTACACTTAAAGCAAAAGGTATTAAAATAGACGGTGTAGGAATTCAGGGACACTATCATCTCGATTTCCCTCAACTGGCTGACATTGATTCAGCCATCAGGTTATTCGGAAATCTGGGTGTAAAGGTTATGTTCACGGAATTGGATATCAATATTTTGCCTAAACCTGAGAATTTCACAGGTGCAAATATTACGGACAATTATGAATTACGTGCTGAAATGAACCCCTATGTAAACGGCCTTCCTGACTCAGCAAGCAAGCAGCTGGCTGACAGATATGCCGATATGTTCAAGATATTTTTAAAATATCCCGGTATCGTCAGTAGGGTTACATTCTGGGGGATATATGACGGGCAATCATGGTTAAATGACTGGCCTATTAATGGCAGAACCAATTACCCGTTGCTATTTGACCGGAATTATAAACCAAAACAGGCATTCTATTCAGTTATTAAAACAGTTAAAAATTAATTATAATCTGTATCCCGCATGATTAATAAATACAAACAACAATAATTATGTGGGTTACATCACACCATTAAAATTAAAAGAAAAATATGACGAATAACCAATCATTAAAAGATGCTCCTTACAAAAATGCAGCCTTACCGGTTACTGAAAGAGTAAAGGATCTGCTATCAAGGATGACTATAGAAGAGAAAGTTGCCCAGTTGATGGGAATCTGGAATGGCGGGGTTGAAGACTTTAAAGAGGACTTTTTCAGTGATCCTGCCAGAATGAAAGAGGTATTAGGAAACGGATGCCATTCCATTCATCCTGCACCATATCCTATAAAGGAAACCGTTGATATCCGGAACAGGATTCAGAAATATTTAATGGAAGAAACCCGCCTCGGAATTCCAACATTATTTGTTGATGAAGGCCAGCACGGTATGATGAGGCCCAATGCCACTGTATTTCCACAGGCAATAGGATTAGCCTGTTCATGGGACCCCGAACTATTTGAAAAAGTATACAGCATTGTGGCTCATGAAATGCGATCAAGGGGCACTCACCATGCTCTTACACCTGTTATTGATGTATGCCGTGAACCGCGCTGGGGAAGGGTTGAAGAAACTTATGGCGAAGACCCATACCTTAATGGCGTCCTCTCATGTGCTGCCGTGAAAGGATTACAGGGAACCACAAACGGCAAAGTAGCTGAAAATCACGTTGCTGCAACTCTTAAGCATCTGGTTGGACATGGCGAATCAGAAGGTGGACAGAACCAGGGCCCTGCCAATTACTCCATGCGTGTTTTACGCGATTATCATATGCCACCTTTTAAAATGTGCATCGATAAAGTAAAGCCTGTTTCTGTAATGCCTTCATACAACGAAGTTGATGGTGTTCCGTCTCATGCCAATAAATGGCTCATCAAGGATCTGCTCAGGAATGAATGGGGTTTTGAAGGGCTTGTGGTTTCAGATTATTATGCTGTTGACCAGCTTTATCAGAAACACTGCGTTGCCGCCGATGGCAAGGAAGCTGCAATGATTGCATTCAATACGGGTATTCAATATGAGCTGCCGCAAGGTAATTTGTATAAATACCTGCCTGAATTACTGAAAGAAGGTAAAATCAGACTGGAAGACATTGATACGGCAGTAGCACAGGTATTAAAACTGAAGTTTGAACTCGGTTTGTTCGAAAATCCTTATGTAAGTGCAGACGATGCAATAGCAGTGAGCAAAAAGCCGGAATATAAAAATGTTGCTCTTAAGGCAGCTCATGAATCCATCGTTTTGCTTAAGAATGATAACCTTTTACCTCTGCCTAAGGACAAATATAAGAAAATAGCTGTTATAGGGCCCTGTGCCAAAGATGTATTTTTCGGAGGATACGCCGGCGAGCCTTACGAAAAAGTGAGCCTTCTTGACGGAATTAAAAACAAAGTGGGAAACAAGGCGGAAGTATTATTTGCCCAGGGATGTAAGCTGACAACAAATACAACAACAAGTTATTTCAACTGGAAATATGATGAAATTGTATTTGCTTCACGTGATGAAAATCTGAAACTGATAAAAGAAGCTGTTGAAGTAGCCAAAAAGGCAGATATTATCATTCTTGCCATTGGTGAAAATGAACATCTATGCCGTGAAGCATGGGCTAAGACACATCTGGGAGATAATATGACCCTCGACCTTTTCGGTGAACAGAATGAACTGGCTGATGCAATGCTTGGCCTTGGAAAACCAGTTGTGGTTTACCTTATGAACGGCCGGCCATTGTCTGTTAACAAATTGGCTAAAGAAGCCCCGGCTATTATTGAAGGTTGGTATATGGGTCAGGAAACCGGAACAGCTGCTGCCGACATTATTTTTGGTGACGTGAACCCATCAGGCAAACTCACAATCACCGTACCTAAATCGGCAGGACAATTGCCTATGTATTACAACCATAAACCCAGTGCACAGTTTCACGATTATCTTTCACAGGATATTCAGCCATTGTTCTATTTTGGCTTCGGGTTGAGTTATACTCAATTTGCATACAACAACCTGCAGCTTGAAAAAGAAACAATAAAGCAAAATGAAACAGTAAATGTTACGGTAGAAGTTACTAACACAGGCAAAATGGCCGGTGATGAAATTGTACAGCTATATATCCGTGATAAGGTCAGTACTGTTACACGACCTGTGAAAGAATTGAAAGCGTTCCGGCGTATCAGTTTAAATCCCGGCGAAAAAAAGAAAATCACACTTACAATTACTCCTGAACAACTTGCATATCATAATATAGATATGAAATTCGCTGTTGAACCAGGCGAATTTGAAATAATGGTTGGAGGTTCATCAAGGGATGAGGATTTAATAAAAGTTACGTTGACTGTGGCTTAAATTACCGTTATTGAGCAATTCAAGCTGCAAATGCTGCAACATGTTTATCTTCACCCAATGAAGATATTTTAACATGTTGCAGTTTTTTTTATCAGAGATTCGTCAATAAATTTTTCTATTGATGAATTGGGGATTATTTTTCAGTTGATGATTTTCTCTCAACATTGTCAGCGTGGTGCTCTGCAATATATTCGCTGGGAGTCATGCCAAACTGTTTGACAAAACATTTTGTAAAATACTTGGGATCAGTAAATCCTACCATATAACTTACTTCACTGACAGGTAACTTTTCTTTCTGAAGAATTAACGCTGCCTTTTTCAGCCTGTGATTTTTTATAAATTCAACCAATGAAATGCCTGTCAACGCCTTTACTTTACGAAGAATTGTTGAATGACTCATGTTCATGCCATTAACCAGGCGGGTTACATCAAATTCAGAATCAGCAATATGCTTTTCTATAATCTGAATTAGCTGTTGCAGAAATCTTTCATCAACAGGTGTTATGGTGATATCAGCTGGTTTAAGAAATACCTGCCTGCTGAATCTTTCACGCAGGGACTTACGTGAATCAATAAGCATTTTTGTTTGTGCTTCAAGTATTTTAACATTAAAAGGCTTGGTTATGTACAAATCGGCACCGTGTTGATATCCTTCACGGATATTTTCCTCATCTGCCCGTGCAGTGATTAATATCACGGGAATGTGGCTTGTTTCAATGGTTGTTTTTAAAAGATCGCACAGTTGCAGGCCATTAATCTCAGGGAGCATCACATCTGATATTATTAAGTCAGGCATTTCGTTTTTTGCTATCTTTAGTCCTTTTTCACCGTTATATGCTACGGAAACATTGTACTTATCTGAAAAATAATTCATCAAATAGTCTGCAAGTCCGTGATCATCTTCAATTATAAGAATATGAGGCCCGGTATTATTTGCCGTTTTTTGTTTTTCTTCATC
>CAZBCB010000028.1:0-13688 GCA_964489905.1 uncultured Bacteroidales bacterium | reverse complement strand
CTTTAACAGAAGCCAGAATGCATCTTTTTACCGGATAGTTCTTCAACCATTCTCTGGCCGTATCGGCAGTAAAACTATTATATCTTTCTGTCGTTACTAATTCATTGTCCCTGAAACAGGCTACTTTAGTCAATGTATTGCCTATGTCGATAATAAGATTCATCTGTTTATTTAACAACTCTTTATCATTTCAGGGATGTCAGTAGTTTTATCAGTCACATTACCAATTAACATAGCCAGGCTGATAAAATACGGGAAAATGATTATAAGGGCTTAAAAGGGGCTGATAAGAATCAGAAAACCTGATTTCGGCTCCTATGCTTAATCCGTTTATTATTTTATAATTCATTCCTAATGAAAACGATTGTGATGGCATATTGTAAGAAGATCTGTTTATTACCTGAGGCACATTTTCAAGGGTTGAAAAAGGTTTGTGTATTGTTTTATATACTGTGCCTGTAATAGTTAAACGATCTGTTGCAGAATAATCAGCCGCAGCAAAAAGCATCATTCCTGAATATGTAGTTATACCTGGTTTTTCAGAAGATTCTGAGTGACTGTAATAGCTGTTCACAGGGAAGAAAAATATATTGCCTGCTCTGACATGCAATCGCCGGTTAATGCTGATTCTGTAAAAAGCTGAAAAATAGGTATTAAAGCTGTAGTTTTTATTGTTGTCTGCTATGATAACCATTCCGGTATTCAGCGAAAATGTCGTGTTTTTAATTTTCGGGATTTTTAAAATATTGGAATCATATTGTCCTGTAGCAGGCAATTGAAGATAATCAGCATCATCTGCAAAGTTGTTCAGCAATTCCTGGCCACAGACAGGATATGTTGAAAAAACAAGCAACAGGAAAAATCGTCGTAATGATATATGATAAAATCCTTTCATAATAAAAGGAATTTTTATATATGACAAAAATAACCGATTTTATTCATTTTTTATACGGGTACAGACCATAATCTGTAATTATTTATACCTGTGAAACGCATAAGGCATCGTTTAAAACAATAATGGCCTTTTTATAATCATCGCGGCTTACGACAAACTGCATATTCACCTGTTTTAATGATTGTGAAAATGCATCAATATTAATGCTGTTTTCTGCAAGTGCGGCCGAAGCCTTCGCAAGTATGCCGGGTTTTGCAATATTAGTGCCCAGTGCACAAACAAGTGCTGCAGGTTTTACCGTTACTTCGTAATATTTTTCTTTCAGTTCATTAAATAAACTTTCACTGTAATCCTCTTCCCATATAACCTGAGTAATACTGTTAGCATTTGTCGCTTTGAGAATATAACTTACATTATATTTCTGGAAAATCTGCATAACATTCAGGTCATAACCAACCTGGCCAACCATAAGCGGGTCATGGATTTCTATTGCCATTACCCTGTCGGTGCCTGATATGATTTCAACTTTAGATTGCTGGCAGACATAATTTTTAGAAATAAGCGTCCCCGGATGATCAGGTTCGAAGGTATTTTTTACTCTTATATTAATTCCGTTTATTTCCAGTGGCTTGGATGCCTTTGGATGTATAGCTTCCATACCAACATCAGCCAATTGGTCAGCCACATTATAGTTAGTAAAACCTACCGGAATTGATTTATCAATACCTACAATATTCGGATCAGCCGATGAAAGATGAAACTCTTTATGTATGATAGCTTCGTCTGCTTTTACTTCAACCGCTACTTTGCTGAAGGTAACTTCACTGTAGCCTCTGTCAAATTCTCGCATAATACCTTCAGTGCCTTTAGTATAACCAGTTACAATAGGAATGGTATGCGTGTAATCAAGATTTTTAAAGGCTTTATGAATGCGTTCGTCAATGGTAAGGTATTCGGAGTCGTTAAATCCGCATAAGTCAACAAATATGGCATTAATACCATTGTTTTCAAGGATATTCACTGTATTAAATGCTGAATGTGCTTCACCAATGGATGAAAGTATCTCACGGGCAGCCAGAAAAATGTTCTGACGGTTGACATATCCTGTGGCAAGCACGTCGGCAAGACTGTTGAGATAATTTTTTGCCTGTTTGATACGGTTGGTAATAAACTCATCGGCTTTATCCTGATCAAGTTTTATATCAGCAAATGTACGGTTGATGGCAATCAGTTTATCAAGTAATTCAAACAAACTTTTATTGTAATCCTGATTATTGACAAATTGCTGATAAATACCGGGTTCTTTGGTTTTCTTATGTTCAAGAAGCCAGTTTGTAACATTGTTATATGCCGAAACAACAAAAATACGATTATAATAATCTCCGTCTTTGCAAGGCCCTATAATAATGTTTTTGAGCACGTCCTGGAACTTTGACATTGAAGTTCCGCCAATCTTTTCAACAGTGAGCATTTGTTTATATTTTAATTCTAAAGAGTGTTATTTTAAAAACACAAAAATAATTTTTTTTTAACACTGAAATAGTATTGAACCTGGAAAGTTCATAATGCTTTATTTTGAAAATCCAATTATCCCAAATTCGTCGATTGAAAAATTCAATTGACGAATCGACTAACAGCATTTAATCATTCCGAAGCGTCGGAATGAAAGATTTTGTTTGTCGGGGAAGTCAATAAAATAAAATGTTTAAATATTTATTGTGTGTCTATTGACTAATCTCGGATTATTCAGTTTTCTTTTTTTGCTATCTTCAGAATAGCATCCAGTTTCTGAATTACTTCTTTTTCAATTTCATTTGGATCAATGAAGTTAAGCAGTTCCCAGTAATTTCCTTTATTAATAATATTCGGAATATTCATCAGTCTGGAATATTCTTTGAAAATTCTTTCCATTTCTTCGCTCGCTTTTCTTTCTGACCAGTATTCATCATCCGGATTATTCATGGCAATTGGCGGAATAATACTATTAATGGCCTGATTTATAATTATTTTTCTTTTGTCCCTGGCAGAAGCTTCAAATAAATTATCTGTCGGTTTGCCTACAATATATTTTTCTATTATTGCTGGTTTGAAAAAGTAATTTTCAATTTCCCGTTTTTTCCAGCATAATTCGGTTAGCTCACCTTTCTGAAGCGGTACATCAACTCTGTCAAAAATAGCAATACCCTGTAAATCCTGAACGGCTTCCTTAAGGCCGAAAAAGTGTTCCCTGGCTTTAGTGGGTATGTTTGTGGAGACATAATGAACATAAGCTGTTTCAAGATATTTATTAACAGGATGATTTAACACAGAAGCAAATTTTTTTAATATGGCCAGATCAGTTGATCCTTCTAAATACAAAACCCATCTTTTTTGTTCGGCCTGGTAATACTGCTCGAAACCTATGCTGGTGAGCGATTTTAACAACTGGCTGCCTTTATCGTTTATTTGATGGGGCTTACCAAGAAAAGCAATTACAGTATCTCTTTCAGCTGCTTCGTTCAGGATTACTTCAGAATGGCTTGCAGCAATAATCTGAGATCCTTTTTCTGCAGCTAATTCTGTTATTAGTTTATACACCTGTTTTTGCCTTAATATTTCCAGATGAGCATCTGGCTCGTCAAGGAGTAAAATGGTTTCAGGATTGGTCAGCAACAAAGTCAACAACAGCATTATTTGTTGCTGGCCTCTCGCCGCTGATGGTAATTCCAACAAATTACCCTGTTCATCTTTATAGTACATTAGATTATCACCTCGCTGATTTTAAGAGGGTTCTGCTAATGAAATACCGAAAAAATCATTAACTATCTGAGTAAATCTGTTCCAGTTATTCCCGGGTTCAATATTATTTAACTGTTGTGAATGATATTCAGGGTATCTGAGGTAATAGCATAAGTTTCTGAGTACATCTGCTGTATTTCCCTGGCCGATTCTTGACATTATTGAGGCTGGCATTAATTTATCTTCCCTTGATGATAATCCTGACATTGGGGGCAGATAGGCAATTTTTATTGATTTCAGAATATCAGGTTCGGTTATAATTATATTATCTTTAAAGTCAACAGGTTTGCAATAAATGACTTCATCTCCGAAATAATCAAATGACATGCCGCAATGCCAATGTTTATCCCTGGTAATCCCCTTTAGTGTAATTTCAATAGTAACCTTATTCTGACCTTTGTTGGATTTAAGATTGAGGTCGTTCCAGAGATATCTGGCACTGGAGACAGGTATGGTGAGCAGGTCCTTGCGGTTAATTGCCACGCCGGTTTTAGTTCTGGCTTTACTTTTTTCGCCTCTTTTTTCGAGCCATTTAGTTATGCCGTATTGCCATAAAGTTAATGCCTGAAGTGCAGTGGTTTTGCCGCTGTTATTAGGGCCAATAAATACAACGTTTTTATTAAGCGGGATTTCTCCAGTATCCTTGAATTTCTTAAAATTGTTAATTCGAAGACTTAAAAGCATATATAAAGCTTTAAAACTTTAAAATATAGTCATTTTCCCTGATCATTCAAAATAATTCTGAACACCGGCAGATATCCCCTGAATTCACCCTGGTTATCGTAGGTTTCATACCCCAGTACAAGCGATTCGACACGTTTTGTCATAGTGGCATTGTTGGTGTTGAGGTACCAGCTCTCGATAAATTGTATTTTTCCTATCTTATCTCGGCTAAAGCCTTCTTTTTTTTCAATTTTTTTAATTTGTCTGAGTGTAAGTTTTTCGTTTGTATCAAAATCATATGCAATGGCTTTTTGTGAATACACCATACTGAATAAGGTGTCAACCAGCGCTTTTCGTTGCATTCCCCTGAGGCATTCCTCTGCCCACGTATCATCAGGGTTGTTGTTTTTAATGATAATATCCTGGATAATACGACTGGCAAAAACGGTTCCGTCATCACAGGTATCGGCTACTGCGCTGTGTTCAGGTATAATATATCTGTCTGTTTCTTTCGGCCTGCATGATAGCAACAATATGGTTATTAGTATAATGCATTCAGTTATTAATGATTTTTTTCTTTTCATGGCTTTTATTTTTAACGGTTGAAACGAAGCTGCATTCCGCACGATTTATCATTAAACCGGCCGTTTTCATATACCAGCCGACCGTTGATAAAAGTATGGGTTATTACCGAATGAAATGTTTTCCCCTCAAAAGAAGACCAGCGGCATTTATAAAGAATATTTTCACGGTTCACTGTCCATGCATTATTATTATCAATCAGCACAAGGTCTGCATAAAAGCCTTCCTGAATGTAACCGCGTTTTTCAATAGAAAAAACATCAGCCGGGGCATGGCACATCAAATCAACCACTTTCTCAATTGTAAAAATATGCTGATGGCATAATTCGAGCATGGCTACCAGCGAGTGTTGTACCATTGGCCCGCCCGACGGTGCCTGCAGGTATGGCTTGCTTTTCTCTTCCATGGTATGCGGGGCATGGTCGGTGGCCACGGTATCAATCAGTCCTTTTTTTAATGCATCAATCAGGGCAAGCCTGTCCTCTTCAGTCTTAATTGCAGGATTGCATTTGATGAGGTTCCCGTAATTTTTATAATGGCTGCTGTTAAAAAAAAGATGATGAATACAGGCTTCTGAAGTGATTTTCTTTTTTTGTCTGGGTATTGTGTTTTCAAGCAGGCCGGTTTCCTGTTGTGTTGATAAATGCAAAAGATGCAGACGGGTGTTGTATTTTTTTGCCAGTTCAACAGCAAGAGATGATGATTTATAACAGGCCTCAGCAGTACGGATTTCCGGATGACACTCAGGTGGAATCAGCTCACCATAAATCTTCTTTAGCTTAGATGTGTTTTCACGGATTATATTTTCATCCTCACAGTGTGCTGCTATTAACACAGGTGAATGAGAGAAAAGGCCAACGAGCGTGTGATAATTATCAACCAGCATGTTGCCTGTTGATGATCCCATGAATAGTTTAATTCCGGCAACTGAACAGGAGTCGGTCTGCATGACTTCGTTAAGGTTATCATTAGTAACCCCTAAATAAAAAGAATAATTTACCAGCGATTTTTTTTCGGCAATGGCAAATTTTTCTTTAAGCAAGGTCTGCGTTATGGTCTGGGGTATGGTGTTGGGCATGTCCATAAATGAAGTGATTCCTCCGGCTACCGCAGCCTTTGATTCAGAGGCTATATCACCTTTATGGGTAAGGCCGGGCTCCCGGAAATGCACATGGCTGTCAATGACCCCGGGAATCAGGAGCCTGTCAGAGGCATCTATTACATTCGCATCAGCAGGTATTTTATATGGTTCGTTTTCCCGGAATACTTTTTCGATTATGCCGTTTCGGATAAGAATACTTGCCCGGTAACGACTCATTTTATTCACAACCGTAGCATTTTCAATAAAATAGCCACTCATTGCTTTTCTTTTCTTTTGTATGGGAAGAAAATACTTCTTGCTTTCATAGTGAGCACACCCCAGAATGCCTCGTTGAATATTCCTCCGGTCATTTTCGACTTACCTACCTGCCTTTCGGTAAAAACAATAGGTATTTCAACGATATTGAATTTCATCTTCCAGGCAGTAAATTTCATTTCAATCTGAAAAGCATACCCCTTGAATCTGATTTTATCGAAATCCATTGCCTCAAGCACCCGGCGGTGATAACACTTAAATCCGGCAGTGGTATCGTGAATTTTCATCCCTGTAATAAACCGAACATATTTTGATGCAAAATATGACATCAACACACGGCCCATAGGCCAGTTGACAACATTAACCCCTGTTTTGTAACGCGAACCAATAGCCATGTCGGCACCATTAAGGCAGGCGTCATGCAGGCGCACGAGGTCTTCAGGATTATGTGAAAAATCAGCATCCATTTCAAAAATATAATCATACCCTTTCTCAAGAGCCCATTTGAATCCTGTTATATAGGCCGTACCAAGGCCAAGCTTTTTACCCCGTTCCATCAGGTGCAGGCGGTTATTCTGCCTTTCTTTCTGAATCGATTTTACAATATCAGCGGTTCCGTCAGGCGAACCGTCATCAATAATTAGAATGTCATACTCTCTGGGCAATGAAAAAATAATGTTAATCATCCGCCCGATGTTATCTTTTTCGTTGTAAGTAGGAATGATTACAAGTGATTTCTCCACAATTATTCTAAATTAGTTAATGCGAAGATATTATTTCTCCGAGATTAGTCAATAGAAACACAATAAATATTTATTACCTAATTCGGTTTAATTAAAACAGGGAAGCCAGCATGTGTTTAATGCCCTCAAATGACCTGAAAAGATTATAGATGCTTATAACAGCAATAAGGCAACCGATAGCAATGGTTAATGGCTTTCGCCGGATAAGCTTGACAATATAGGCAGCAAAAGGTGCTGCCAGTAACCCGCCTGCAATAATTCCGACGGTAGGTTTCCAGTCACTTATACGAATGAAGAACATAAAAACAACCGAAGAACTGATGGTTATGAAAAATTCGGTAATATTAACACTGCCTATTATCCGCTTTGGTGTTAAATTTTTATGTATCAGATTACTGGTGACGATAGGTCCCCAGCCACCACCGCCAATTGCATCAAGTAAGCCACCTGCAAGTGCCAGCCGGCCTACATGTTTTATTTTTCTTTTGCGTTTATTCCGGCTTGAGATTTCTTTATATATAATCCACAGGCCAAGTATCAGGAGATAAGCTGATATAAAAGGCTTTATTATATTTCCGTCAACTACTTCAGCCAGTAGATATGCTCCGGCAACGGATCCAATAATTCCGGGTATCAGCAAACGCACAAACAGGGTTTTATGAAGATTTTTGAGCAATGTATGTGAAATTCCTGATGCTCCTGTAGTAAATATTTCTGAGATATGCACGCTGGCTGAGGTTATGGCAGGCGGAACATTAAATGCAATTAACAATGTCGAACAACTTACCCCAAATGCCATACCAAGGGCACCGTCAACAAGCTGTGCAAACAAACCGGCCAGCATGAAAAGAAAAAATCTGCCATCGAAAAAATCTCTGAAGCTGAATGTCTCTTTCAACGGATTACGCGAAAAGATGGCAATGAGAATTCCCGTAATCAACAGCAGAATGATACCAATTATTAATTGCTTATTAATGATGCGGGTTAATATTGAATAAAATTTGTTCATGACTGCAATACTAACCCCCAAAAATAAAAGAACATTAATTCTGCATAAATAGGGTTATATACTGAATTGTTTTAGGTAAAAGTACCTATTTAACCCATTTGACTAAGGTATCTTTCTGCATCAATAGCTGCCATACAACCTGAACCGGCGGCAGTAATGGCCTGGCGGTAATGGGGGTCCTGTACGTCACCACAGGCAAATATACCAGGAATATTTGTTTTCGTTGTTCCCGGAATTGTTTTTATATAGCCTGTTTCATCGGTTTCAAGATATGGTTTAAAAACTTCGGAATTAGGTGTATGTCCGATGGCCAGAAAGAAACCATCAATTTTAACCGTTTCTTCATGCTCATCAGGCTTGCCTCTGTGTCTGACGAGTATAACTTCCTCAAGAACCTGATTACCTCGTAACTCTTTTGTTTCAGCTTCAAAGAGCACTTCAATATTGGGTGTTTTCAACACCCTTTCCTGCATGATTTTTGATGCTCTGAAAAAAGGTTTTCTAACAATCATGTACACTTTATGACATAATCCGGCCAGATAAAGCGCTTCTTCACAGGCTGAGTCACCTGCACCTACAACAGCAACATCTTTCCCTTTATAAAAAAACCCATCACAGGTGGCACAGGCTGAGACTCCTGAACCCTTAAAACGCTCCTCAGATTCAAGTCCAAGGTATTTTGCAGTGGCACCTGTCGCAATGATAACTGTGTCGGCAATCAGTGTTTTGTTATCATCAAAATTAACTGTAAAAGGACGGGATGAAAAATCAACAGAAACCGCTATGCCCCATCTGATATCAGTTCCAAAACGGGCTGCCTGCTTTTCAAAGTCTTCCATCATTTTTGTGCCTTCAACACCTTCGGGATAACCCGGAAAATTCTCAACTTCAGTAGTTGTTGTTAATTGCCCTCCTGGTTGTAGCCCTTTGTAAAGCACTGGTTTCAGATTGGCTCTTGCTGCATAAATAGCAGCTGTGTAACCAGCTGGACCTGAACCTATTATAAGACATCTTACGTGTTCTGATTCACTTTCTTTTTTCCCCTCCTTTACTTCAAAAGGGCCTGTTTCTAACTTTTTAAATAATTCCATATATCTTTTATTTGTTACAACAAAAATAAATAAAAAGTCTCTTTTTCACTGATATAAATTATGAGCTAACATTAACAATTTTATAATAAGAATGTTTAACAATTTTCTGAACTATTTTAATTAAATTGCACACTCATTTTATGTATAACCTGTAAACATTTATATTATGGGAAATAAAGCAGTTGAAATTCTGTCATTTGATGCGAATATACTGATTAAGCAGCTCAATGCAGCTCTTTCAGAAGAATGGCTTGCCTATTATCAGTACTGGATTGGTGCAAGGCTTATGGAAGGCCCTATGCGTAGCGAAATTGAACCCGAGTTATTGCTACATGCCAATCAGGAACTTAATCATGCTGTGCTGGTGGTTGACCGGATAATTCAACTGGGAGGAACTCCTGTTATCAATCCGAAGGACTGGTTTACCCATGCTCGTTGCAGTTATGATGCCCCTGTTGACCCATATGTTGGAGTTATCCTTGAGCAAAACCTTCAGGGTGAGCGCTGTGCTATTCAGCGTTATCGCGAAATAGCTGATTTTACTAATGGTAAAGACCATACCACACATCAGATGGCTGTCACCATTCTGAATGAAGAACTTGAACATGAACAGGATATTGAAGACTGGATCAGAGATTTAGAAAGAATGAAAGAAGATTTTAAAAAATTAAGAATGTAATAGACCATTTATTATAAAGTTAAAATTTTATTTTATAACACTCCTTACATGAATTTTGATGAAATTATCCTGAAAAATCGCAGTTATAGGCGATTTCATGAAAATCAACCGGTTCCCGATAAAATTCTGACTCAGTTAATTGATTATGCACGACTTTCGGCGTCAAGCGGTAACATACAGGCTCTGAAATTTTTTATTTCCAGTAACCCTGAAAAAAATGCGATAATTTTCCCGCTCTTGAAATGGGCTTATTACCTTAAGCAATGGGATGGACCTTCAGCAGGAGAAAGACCTGCTGCTTACATTATTATTCTGGGTGATACTGAAATTCATAAAACCATTGATGTTGATGTCGGGATTGCAGCTCAGAGTATTATGCTGGGAGCAGTCAGCCATGGCTTTGGCGGTTGCATGATTGCCTCCATCGACCGTATCAGCTTGCGTAAAAAGCTCGAAATACCTGATAAGTATGACATTCCTCTTATTATAGCCTTAGGAAAACCTGCTGAGACTGTTGTGATTGATACGGTCAGCCCTGACGGAAATATAGAATACTGGCGTGATGGATTTGATGTGCATCATGTGCCTAAAAGAAACCTCGATGAATTGATTATCAGGGAATTTTGATAAATATACCCATATATTTTTTAATTAAAATGATGAAAAAATTTCATCGGGTGGCTTTTATTAATGATTAAAACAAATTAATGAAACATGAAAACATCATCTGCTTTCATTTTAGTATTGATTTTCAACCTGTACTTTATACTGAATTCCGATGCTCAACCATATATTAAAGTTAATGGAAATCGTTTTGTATATCAAGGTAAACCATATTATTATGCAGGAGTCAACATGTGGTACGCAGCCTACCTTGGTGCAATACCTCAAGGGCGTGAACGTCTGATAAAGGAACTGGATACTTTAAAGGCTATTGGAATTAATAATATAAGAATTGCCGGGGGCACTGAAAGGTCTGAACTTTCGCGTTCCATTAGCAGAGCAATTCAGACCGACCCCGGTGTATATGATGAAGAACTGCTTGAAGGGCTTGATTTTGCCCTGGCCGAAATGGGCAAACGCAATATGCATGCAGTAATTTTTCTGACTAATTTCTGGCCATGGTCGGGAGGCATGGCACAATATGTGGCGTGGGTTACTGATACCCGAATTCCTGACCCTGATTTGTCAACAGACTGGCGTGAATGGCAGAAATTCATGGATTATAGCGCATCATTTTATACCAATGAAAAGGCCAACGAACTCTTCCGCAATCATATTGATTTTATTGTTAACCGAATCAATACATATACAGGTATTCGATATAAAGATGATCCGGTTATTATGGCATGGGAACTTGCAAACGAACCACGCCCGTGTCCTGATGTCCCGATAAGAGAAGTGAATATTCCTGCATTTATCAACTGGGCGCATAAGACGGCTGCATATATACACTCACTGGATACAAATCATCTTGTTACCACAGGAACTGAAGGCAAGGTAGGGTGCTTTCAAAAAGAAGAAATATTCCTGCAACTGCACAACAGTGATTATATTGATTATGCTAACCTTCATCTGTGGCCTCGTAACTGGCAATGGTTTGATTGTCAGAACTTTGAAAACACACTTCCGCATTCAATAGAAAAAGCAAACGAGTACGTTAACCTGCATATTGATATGGCATTGAAACTGAGCAAACCTATAACCCTCGAGGAATTTGGCATGGAGCGTGACAGTTGTTATGCAATTCAGGGTAGTGCTGTTACTGCACGTGATTCATTTCTTAAGGCTATGTTTGACAGGGTGTATGAAAATGCAAAAACAGGAGGACCTCTGGTAGGTACGAATGTATGGGCATGGGGTGGATACGGAATTCCTCATCCGATTGATAAAGTCATAGATAATGCAAATGCCTATGTGGGCGATCCGCTTGAAGAAATGCAGGGACTTAATTCGGTATATGCCGGCGATGTGTCAACAATACGGATTATGAAAAAACATGCGGATGAAATGAATTCCCTTTGCAGGTAAAGCAATATTGCAGCAAGGTAAATTTATAACCCGACTTCGACAACAGAAACAATATATTTAAAAGCATACATATTGTTTTTCTATTGACTAATCTTCCTCTAAAAATAATTTTTTTGTAAACAAGTTTTATTCAATCTGCATTGCCCTTTCTATTTTTATAAGCCTGGATGAATTTGTAAATTCATCTTACTTGGTTTAATAATATAGCCTTTTCATGGTTACGATGCACTGAACTGTTCTGATTATTTCCGGCTAGTGTCCGGCTTCACCCTGATACCTGAACTTATCGCCTGTTTCTTTGATTATAAGCCGGTACCAATCTTCTCCATAACCGGGTTGTTCAACCTTTGGGTTACGCTGGCCTGCAACAGGCGTTTTTATGTTTCCGTCCATATATTTGGTAAACAAATAAGCATAGAGATCTTTCCATGTTTTAAATGTATTGGCCCCGGCCTGCCACGAATAATCGGTTAACATTTTCAGTGCTTTGGCTGGATTTTTCTTGTATAAGGCCAATGCAGCTTCATCAGTTTTTTTAATGTCCTGCATATACCTGCTTTCAAGTTCCTGTTGCCGTAATTTGATTTCAGGAATCATATAACTATATCGTGTATAAGCAAAATTTGAAACCTGGTTAAAAATCCAGAATGCTGAATTATCGCTGAATTCCATCATTGAACCATTGCCAACGGCATAATTTTCAGGAACTTTGGTAATACCGCAATACATTGGTGTGTAAACGGTACTGTAAGTATCATCGACGCCAAACCACAAAATACCTCCAATTGGGCCGGGCAGCCATGAACGTGACTGGGCAATGAATGAGAAACCTGTTTGCTGGGTTGAAATAGCCCTTTCGTTGAAATAAGTATTATCATCAACTTTCCATGTTAATGGTCTCCAGCGGACAATACATTTAAACGGGCCTGCACCTATATCCTGAGTCATGTCTAATGCCGTACCCTGAAAGTAGTCGCGCATCATGTCCATCACATCGGCAACCGTGATTTTACGGTTGGCTTTAACCCATAATGGCAGTCGGTTGTGCAGATTGATTCCGCTGGCATAATCGGCATACTGGTCTATTCCGTCAGCTACTTTCCGGAAACCTGCCCATACCCGTGCTTCACAGAACCTTGCGGCTCCGAAATCAAGTGGTGCGTAAGCGTCAGCAAAGCTGAACTCTTCATCGTTACCATTGAAATATCCTTTATCTCGTGCAAAAGAAATAACATCTTTTGCATATAGGCAATTTTCAGGGTCATCAAGCGGAAATGTTGTAATGCGTGCCTGATTGGCATGTCCGGATACATATCCATCAGGAACCCTGCGTGCTACCCAGACAGCTCCTTTGTTTCCCGGGCCTTTGCCGATGACCTCCATTATCCACACTTCATTAGGATCAGATATGGAAAATGATTCACCCGAACTGTAATAACCATACAAGTGCATAAGTTCATCCATTATTTTTATGGCTTCTCTGGCTGTTCTGGCGCGCTGCAGGGTTATATACATAAGACTTCCGTAATCGATAATACCCGTTGTGTCAACCAATTCCTCGCGTCCGCCGTATGTTGTTTCGCCAATGGCTACCTGATGCTCATTCATATTACCTACAACCGAATAGGTGTGCCTTACCTGAGGAATTTTACCCAGGTATTTGCCGGTATCCCATTCATATACATCAAGCATGGTACCTGCAGGATAATCCCTTGAAGGATAAAAGTATAATTCTCCGTATAGCACATGAGAATCTGCTGCATAACTGATCATGGTTGATCCGTCGGCCGAGGCACCTTTAGAAATCAGAAAATTAGTGCATGCAAAAATACCAACGGGCAAAAAAAATAGTATGATAAT
>CAZBCB010000027.1:0-14206 GCA_964489905.1 uncultured Bacteroidales bacterium | reverse complement strand
AAATTGGTCATAATTTCAGGCATTTTATTTTTTACAGGATATTTGACAGCTTTCTTTTCAAACGGTCGATTTTTAATGCTTTATACAGGCATAGCTATTTTAGTTGGAATTGCCACAGGTTTTGGTTATCTGGCATCAATTTCTGTACCTGTACAATGGTTCCCTCACAAAAAGGGTCTTATCACAGGTATAGTGTCTGCAGGTTTTGGTGCCGGCGCTATTATCATTTCTTATTTTTCGAATTTCTTGCTTAGCAAGGGATTTGATGTATTACAGATTTTTATGATTACTGGTATTGTCTATGGTTCAGTAATTATTTTAGCCTCGTATTCATTTCAGAACCATGCTGAAAAAAATAAAGAGGTTGATAATAAGCATTATATATCATTCAGAAATCTGAATTTTATCCGGTTGTTTCTTGGAATTTTTACGGGTACATTTGCCGGCTTACTTGTTATTGGCAATCTTAAACCTATAGGATTACAACATAATATTGAAGCTGATATTCTAATTAAAGGCATTGCCCTTTTTTCGTTGACCAATTTTGCCGGCAGGTTATTCTGGGGGTTTATCAATGATTACATACCGGGAAAAATATTAATCCCTTTTTCTATCATGCTGATAGGTTTATTTACGCTGTTCATAGGCCACCTCAGGCTTAATGCGATATTGTATTTATTATTTACCGGTGTTATCGGGTTTAGTTTTGGAGCCAATTTTGTTATATATGCCAAAGAGACCGCTCAGTTGTATGGTGTTGATAAGCTAAGAAGGGTTTATCCTTATGTTTTTCTTGGGTATGGTTTAGCAGGTATTCTTGGTCCGACAGCCGGCGGTTATTTGTATGATTTATCTGGCAATTATCGGGTATCATCAACTATTTCATTTTATTTATGTATTGCCGTAATGGTTTTTATAATAATCTCGTCGATGAGTATCTGGAAATTAAAGCAAAAACGAATGATATAAAAGACATTTATTTTTTTTAATGATGAGAATATATCTCATAGGGTTTAAAGGTTGTGGTAAAACCACGCTTGGTAAAAGAATGGCAGTTGATCTGGGCTTTGAGTTTGCAGACCTTGATGATCTGATTGAGATCAAATCCGGACAAACAATTACTGAATTATATACAGCACTGGGTGAAGAAAATTTCAGGAATATAGAGCTTATGGCATTCAGGGAAATTCCTGAAGGCCGGAATATGGTAGTTGCTACCGGCGGGGGTTTTCCACGATGGAAAGATAATATGAGACTTTTGTTAAATTCGGGTATTACGTTGTATATTGAGGAGAAAAGCGAGATTCTTTTTGAAAGAAATAATAATATTTCACATCAGCGGCCTGTATTGAAAGGGATGAAAGGCAATGAGCTTATGGAACATATTAATTCATTAAGGACAGATTATGAAGAAATATACAGGCAGGCTGCAATTATTTATAACCGGCATTTAATGTCATACAATGAATTATTGGAAAAAATTAAAGGTATGCTTATTATAAGGCATGATTTAAAATGAACCCGAATTCGTCAATAGAAACAATGTGTTTAAAAGTATATTGCGTTTCTATTGACTAATCTTGGTTAATAAGAACCTATAAGCAATATTACCTGGGACGAATTTCTTTTCTCATGAATGAAACATAGGAAATCACAAAGCACAGGATAGTTGCAGCTATCAGGCCGGTTACCTGAGGCCACACAAGCATTATGCTCTGGCCGAGTGGCAGGGGTCCGGGAAGGGTACCATGGAGCTGTTCCATTGTCAGAGGTCCCAGGCTCCTTACAGAGGGCATTAACATGGTTGTGGTAGCTTCACTAAACAGTTGATTAGGCAAAATACGCAGCAAAAGCAGTTTAAGTTCCTCATACCTGATTATCTGACTTACAGCAGCCATCTTTGAAGGTTCGAAGGCTTTTGAAACAAGATTTATAATAAGCGGATAAAAAACAGTAAGAAACAGCCAGACTGCAATACCTGAAAGGGCTGATGTAGCAGGTTGGCGAAACAGAATTGAAAACAATACGGAGAGATTTAGCCAGAAGGCAACGTAAATAATGCTGATTAGAATAAAACAAATAATACGTAAAAACTCCTGAGCGGTGGGAGGTACTCCTATTTTAATCAATCCCAGACCGATAACCATAAATCCTAATATAAAAAACATAATACTGATTACGGTTAAAGAGCCGGCAAATTTAGCATTTATGAAGCTGTCACGATGAATAGGTTGTGACAATACTCTGCTTACCGTACCCCGGTTGAATTCGGAGTTAACAGCATCGAAGCCAAGACTGATGCCAAGCAGGGGACCTAAAAAGCCTATAAATACAAAAAATGGCGGCAGCGTGCCATCGGAAGCAGTAAAAAGTTTAAGGAAAAAGAAAATATCGTTGGGATCATTAGGTTTTATGGCTTTACTGAAATTGGTAAGTGCGGCAAAAACCGAACCAAAACAGGTAAGGGTGATAATAGCAATTAAAATAACAAAACGCCAGCTTTTGATATGGTCAGATATTTCTTTAGCCATGATTACCCTGAAAGGATGAACTACCTTATTTTCATTTTCTTTCAGTAAGTTTTTCTTAAGATCTGAAATAATCTTTGCTGACTTAACAGAAAGCAATTCAATAACATCCTGAACTTTCTTCATAAGATTATTCATGACTTTTCACCTCCTTCGAAATAGCGGTAATAAATATAATCAAGTCCGTATTCTTTTTTATTGAGGTAGGTAAGGCCTGCTCCGGCATTAACAACTGCTTGAGCAATCTCTGCCGTAATATCGCGCGAGCATTCTATCTGAAAGCTCTCTTTATTTGAAGTAATGTCAATAAAACCGTCAATTTTCTGCAGGATGCCTTTAAGTTTGGCAGCAGTATATTTATTATCACTAACTTTTATTTCGGTAATAAAGGGATTTCTGGTAAAAAGTTGTTGGGATAAATCCTGAATTTTACCTTGAGCGAGCAGTTTACCTCCTACAAATATACCGACACGGTCGCACACCTGTTGTACCTGATGCAGGTGGTGTGAAGAGAATAAAACCGTTATACCTTCTTCTCTACTAAGTTTTACAATAAGATCAAGAAATTCGCGGACACCGGATGGATCAATACCCAGAGTAGGTTCATCAAGAATAATAATTTCGGGGTTTTTAATTAACACATCAGCCAGACCAAGTCGCTGGCGCATACCACGCGAATATTTGCCTGTTTTTTTGTTACTGTTATTTGTTAAACCAACACGTTGAAGAAGTGATTCTGCTTTTTGCCGGGCTTGTTTAAGTGACATATGGTTGAGTCGTGCCGTGTAGATCAGGTTTTCCATACCCGTAAGGTCGTCGTAAAACCCGATATCTTCGGGCAGGTATCCAACTTTTGATTTGACCTCTATAGGATTTGTGGTTGAATTGATGCCACAGACCCTTACCGATCCGCTTGATGGCTCGGTAAGGCCTAACATCATCAGAATAGTTGTTGATTTGCCGGCGCCATTAGGGCCTAATAATCCGAATATTTCGCCCTTAAAGACGGATAGATTAAGATGGTCAACAGCAGTAAATGACCCATACTGTTTGGTAAGGTCAACCAGTTCAATTATTTTATTATCCACGGTTTACCTCCTTCCGTATTTGCGGAACAGATAATAAACACCTGCCAATGCAGCTATAATAATCAGAATTCCAAGCCATCCCCATAACAAGGGGGTTTTCACTGCTACCCTGTATGATATTTTGGATGATGTTTCAGCGGTTTTGGCTTCCATGGTTATGCCGTAATCACCCGGGATTGATTTTTTATCGGCTTTAATGGTAGCAAAAACCTCTGCTTCACCACCGGCTTCTAATTTATCAACCCTTTTGGGATCGAAAATCACATCCCAGTTACCGGGGGCTGAAAAAGTAAGGTTAATATTTGTTAATTCGCTTGATCCAACATTTTTAACCAAAAGAACAATTCTTTTTTTCCCGCCAACGGGTGTAGATGTGCTAAGCAATCCGGTAGGTGTGGTCAGTTCAACCTTATAGGAACCTGTAATTACTGCCTGCAGTTTTACCTCGGCAGATGTTGAACTTGTAGCTGCCTGCACGGGGATTTCATAGGTACCTGCTTCAATATTATCGGGAGGATCTATTTCAATTGTAATTTTTTCAGAACTATTGGCTTCAAGTTCCACTGATGTAACCTGTTTATATTTGGCTTTGAAGGTAACTATCCAGCCACGGGGAACGAAAGCTGTAAGTGCGTATAATTGTTTTTCTGCAGTCTGATTTTTAAGGGTGGCATTGTAAGTAAATGTTGATGCAGCATGTCCCTGCAGGTTAATTTGTTCGGCTGTAAATTCGGTTTTGTAAGTTCCTTGTTCTGAAATAATTATGGTAAGCGGTAAAGAACAGCAACCAATACCGACCACTTTAAATTTATACGTGCCTTTATTGACTTTATAGGGAACATTAACTTTAAGCGAAAGGCTTTTCTTTTCCTTTGGCAGAATTGAAATCTGTCCTACAGTCCATCCGCCTGATTTTAAAGTATAGGTCCATTCTTTAGGAATATCAACCACGGCAATTTCAATATTCCGAAGAACACCACTGTTATTAATAACATCAACATTATATTCAATGGATTCGCCCGGTGGCACAGAAATTTTTGTATAAGGGGTATATAAAGTAATATCCTGAGCTGAAACAGGAAGAGTAATATTTGTCACTACCCCGGATATAACACACAGCAAGAGAAAGAATCTTTTTGCAGAATCAAACATAAAAAAACCTCCTTAATTCTTTTATGGTTAATAAGCAGTAAGGTTCGCAAATATAATATTTGAATTGAAAGTTTAAAAAACAGGCATTAAAAATGAATGTTAAAAAAAATTAAAAAGAGGTAATCAATACCATTTATAAATTCGCAGGCCAATGATAAAACATATAAGGCCCAGGCCTGATAAGATAAAAAATTCGGGCAGATTTTCGATTATTCCTGTGCCTTCAATAAAAATGCTTCTCATGCTGTCGGCCAGCATGGTAAGCGGGAGTTTTTGAATGAAAGGAATAACAAAATCGGGGAAATTGTGGTAGCTGAAAAATATTCCGGATAATACAGTCATGGGCAGAGAGACAAAATTGATTAAACCTGTGCCGACTCGTGAGCTTGATGTGCGGGAAGCCATAAGTATTCCAAGACCGGTAAAACAAATGTTGCCGGCCAGAAAAATCATAAGAAGTGCAAGAATGCTGCCCTGAATCTGAATCCGGAAATAGAACCTTGCAAAAAAGTATAGAATGGCAGCTTCGAATAATGCAAGGCTAACGCGTGCAACAAAATGTGAAAAGAGGTATTCTGATTTTTTCATTGGGGTGGCTATCATTCGGCGCAAGAGTTTTTTTGCTCTCATTTCGATAAGGGCATAACTTATGCCCCATAAAAAGGAATTCATTATGCCCATAGCCATCAGGCCGGGCACAAGAAAATCGATATAGCGGGTTCCTGTTTTTTCAAGTATTCTGATGCTTTGAGCATCTTCGATTAATGATTCATTTTTGATCAGCAGTGAGAGAGTGATATAATTCAGACGAGCTTCAGGATTCATGGGATCAAAATGATACAAAAGGCTGTCATGTTGTGCATCAATAATGATTGAAGTTTGCCCCCGTTTGAGCATTATCATGGCTTCATCCCAATTAACCATTAAAAAGCGATAGGTAGTTTTTCCGAGCTTAGGATTAGATATTGTTTTATGATATTCCAACCGTGAAGTGTCATTTAAAGTTATATTGGCTTGTGTGTTTTCAAGAAATCTGTCAAGCTGAGAATTATGGTTGTTTGCAGATTTAACAACGGCAACTGTTTGTGTTGTGTTTTCTCTGTTAGTAAAAGCAACTCCAAGAACCCATGACATGAGGACAGGGAAAATAATTGACCAGAAGACGATACCGGGTTCGCGGACAAATTCGCGGTAATTGATCAGAATAAGTTGAAAAAGTGGTCTAAACATAACGGTTAATCTATAAATTTTCTTCCGGTAAGAGAAATAAAGAGGTCTTCAAGCGTCATTTTGCGGCATTCGAAGGAGGTAAGATGCAAATTGTTTTCATGTATGAAATTAAGTAAATGAGGAATGACTCCGATTATTTCATTTACAATCAGTTTGCCCTTACGTATTTTTGGATCCCATATCAATTCGCGCACACTTCCGTTTTTTTCAAAATTAAAACTTTCCGGATTTTCTTTGATGGAGAATTCGATAATTTCACCGATATTATGTTTGGCCAGTAATTTTTCAAGAGTTCCTTTAGCAAGAATATTGCCTTTGTCCATGATAACAATTTCATCACAGAGATATGCAGCTTCTTCCATATAATGAGTGGTCAGTATAAGGGTCGTTTGATGAGTCTTTTTAAGATTCATAAGCAACTCCCAGAGTTCGCGGCGGGAATTGGGGTCAAGCCCGGTTGTGGGTTCATCCAGAATAAGAATGGGAGGCTGGTTAAGTAGTGCTATGCCCAGCGCAAGGCGTTGTCTTTGCCCTCCTGATAAATTCATGGTATAGGCTTTTCTTTTTTCCTCAAGGCCAACTATTTGCAGTACTTCTTCAACTCTGCGACGGGATAAACCATAAAAACTGGCAAAAAGACAGAGCGTTTCGACCGCAGTAAGTTTATCAATAAACCGGGTTTCCTGCAGTGAAATGCCAATTTGGTGATTAAGAAAATTTTTTGCGTTATGCCAGGTTCTGCCAAGAATGGTAATTTCCCCTGAATCAGGGCTTTGCAATCCTTCAATCATTTCAACAAGGGTAGTTTTACCTGCTCCGTTAGGACCGAGCAATGCAAGAAACATACCTTTGCGTACTTCAAGAGAAATGTGATTTACGGCTTTTACTTCCCTGAAATGTTTGCTTACATCCTGTATATTAATGATAATGTCTGGAGAATGACCGGTCATAAATTTATGTTGTTATTCTTCAGAAACAACGATTTCCCCTCCGCGGTTCGAATTTAAATTTTTAATTGCAGGATTTCCGCGATATGCAATATATCCTCCTGAGGCTGTTTCGGCAGTAAGTTGTTTTTCGACATTAATTTTTGCTTTACCTCCTGATGAAGCCTTAACTTTTACCATTTCGCTTTCAAGATCAAATGCCGAAACTGTAGCTGAGGTAGCCACAACAATATCATGGGTTACTGCATATCCTTCGGCACTGAGTAAAGAGCCTTCGACTACATAACTGTTGAGATAATTAACATCGGCATCGAGATACAGGGTTCCTCCGCTTTTAAGAACAACAGTAAGTGAGTCTGATTTAAAAAGGGTTTCGGTACTTACTTCAGCGCCATTCTGAACATCAAGTGCTTTCAGGTTTTTATAATATACTGTGACATAAACTTTACCTTTGCCGAAAATTTCACGGACTATTGTCAGGCGCAGTGTATTGTCTTTAATGACTGAAACAATATTTTCAGGACTCATCTCCTGCGTTTTTATACTTATTGCCTCGTGATCAGATTTTACCAGGTTAACAACCATTCGATCGCCGACATAAAGCCGGTTAAACGGTCCAACATTACGGTTGACCGTATTTTGCGAAAATGCAGTTAAAGAAATGAAAATCAAAATTAAAAGGCAGTTCGTGTTTTTTTCATCATATTATGATTTTAATTTATTAAACTCAATCTTTATCCATAGCTAAACGGATAATGTTTCCCAAAAGTATTGATTTTAGTAAATGAATTTGATGTTAAAAATAATATTTCGGAGAATCGGATTTTATTTAACAGGGATAATATTAAAGGGCAGGCTAAGCAGTGACTGAAAGACTTCACCGGCTTCAAGCATGGCATCATCATCAGATTCGTAATACCAGTTAATTGTAATAATTTTTTTACCCTGAAATTTATTCTGAAGGTTTTTCAGGATATGAAAGAGCCATTTTGAGGAGCTGCTATTGAGATATGATAACCTGAAGTCGATGATTGCATGGGTTTTAAAATCATTCAGGCATTCTTCAAGTAGTGCAATAAATTCCTGATAGAAAGGAGAAGGGTCTTCAAGGCGTGAGGGGCCGCTCACTGCAATGCGTTTGTCTTCGGGAAATATTCGTACACGAGGTGTGTACAGGGTTTCTCTGATACCTGGCATCATGGTGGCTTTGGAAAAAAGTCTAACAAAGTTAGCCAATTTCATATTTGTTAATAATTAAAAATTGAGTTTTTATTAACCATTTAAAGTAAAAATCAAAGTACGCTATATCATTAATAAAAATATTCAATATCCGAAAGGCAGTAAAACTTTTTAAGAAGCAGATGCAATCTTATAAAGAAACATCTAATACTAATTTATTAAATTTGTTTTAATCAGACAATGAAATACCGGTGATTTGTCTGACAGCCGGAGGGTGATATTTATCATAAACACTTTAAGGCATAATGGGGTATGCTATGAAAAGGCTTTTTTATATAGTCATCATATTTTTCGATGTTCTTGTTGTTGCAGCCCAGGATCAGAGGCATGCTGTAATAATGCCCGGGCTCAGGGGTCATTATGGGTTTATAATACCTCATTCGAGCACAATTAAAAACATTACATGGTCAAAGCCCAGGGGTTTTGAAGTTGATCTTGGCTGGTTGCTTATGGGGGAATCAAGCTGGCGCTATTGTTTTTGTTATCCCAGGGCAGGACTTTCTTTTTTCTTTATCAATTTCGGAAATCCCGAGGTACTTGGGAATTCTTATTCTTTGTATATGTTTGTTGAGCCATTACTTGGTGCAGGCAGGAAAATATTTGGTTCAATAAGGTTTGGTATAGGGCCTACATACCTGAATAATGTATATGACTCCATTACAAATCCGGCCAACAGGTTTTACAGTTCGCCTGTAAGTTTTATTGTTTTGCTGAATGCAGGGATTAATTTTCAGATTAGAGAAAAAATAAATTTGCGCTTATCAGGGTATTTTAATCATATTTCGAACGGAGGCATTAAAAATCCGAATACGGGAATTAAGTATCCGACATTAAGCATGGGAGTTGATTACCGGATTAATCCTTTGCCTTTTCAACACAGAGTTAAGGACAGATCAGTTGAATTAATAACATACCGTAACCGCTGGGATGCAGGATTAATTGCAACAGCTAAAACAGATATCAAGGGAGAAGAGAGTTATCTGGTAACAGGATTATTGGCAGATTATTGCCATGTTATTGGCCGAATCAGTGGAATTAACATGGGACTTGAGTTTGTTGCTGATTTTGCTGACAGGCATGAGATTCGCAGGCTGGCAGAGACCAAAGGCACTGATATTGTAGATTACAAATATTTAGCTGCCTTAATTGGGCATGATTTGCTTCTGGGGAGGTTTAATTTTCAGATACAATTGGGGGCATATCTTTATTCGCCTTTTAAAAGAATGGATCCTGTATTTCAACGTTATTCATTGTCATTTTATTTGAATAAAAACATTTATGCAGGGTTGAGTGTTAAGGCCCATCGATATGTGGCAGATTTTATGGATGTGAGGGTTGGATATTCTTTTTTAACAAAAAAATAAATTGGTTGTTTAATAAATAAAAAAACATGAATAAAACAGTATTAATAACCGGTGCCTCAGGAGGAATTGGTTGTGAAATGGCAAGAGTATTTGCTGAAAAGGGCTATAATCTGGTAATGGTTGCCCGCCGGAGAGAAACAATGGATGCTTTGGCAGAAGAAGTAAATAAAAAATATGGCATTAATGCTCATGTTCTGGTTCAGGATCTTGCAATTGAAGGTTCGGGAAAGAGGTTATATGAAGAAGTAAGCCGAATGAATATAAAACCTGATATAGTGATTAATAATGCCGGTTTTGCGGATTATGGAAAATTTGTTGAAAGAAATTGGGAAAAGGTAAGAGATATGATAATGGTGAACGTAATGGCGCTTACTGAGATTACGAGAATGTTTGCAGGTGATATGGTACAACGCGGTAGTGGCAAAATTCTGAATGTGGCATCAACTGCGGCATTTCAGCCAGGTCCTTTAATGGCTGTATATTTTGCTTCAAAAGCTTATGTTCTTTCATTTTCTGAAGCTATTTCAAATGAATTAAAAGGTACAGGGGTTTCAGTAACAGCATTATGTCCGGGCCCCACTCAGACGGGTTTTGTAGATAGGGCTGAAATGAACAGTTCGAGGATGTTCAGGGTTATCAAACCTGTTGAAAGTGATAAAGTGGCTCGTTATGCATATTATGCATTAATGAAGGGTAAAGTGGTGGCCATACCAGGGTTGTTGAATAAGTTAAGCGCCATGATTAACAGATTTATGCCCCGTAGTTTTATCAGATTCTTTATGCGTAAAATTTCTGATCCGGCACAATAAGTAAAAATATTTAAAGAGATAAAAAGAATGAAAGGCTAAAACGTATATTCAATAGAAAGCACTTTTTCGAGTGATTCTTTATTAATTTCGTCTTTGATAAGGTAACTGCGTGCTCCTGCTTCAATCATTTGCACAATATAATTCATCTCAGAGTGGAATGATACTGCAATGACGATGAGGTTTCGATAAAGCCTTGTGGCCTCTCTTGTGGCCTCAATGCCGTTCATGACAGGCATGCTAATATCCATAAAGACCATGTCGAATATCTGATTCCTGAGAATTTCAAGGCATTCGTTTCCATTGCATGCTTCACTGATTTTTTCGATACGGTCACTGAAAAAATCAGTAAGCATATATTTCAATGCGTTAACAAAATGAGGATTGTCATCAACAATTAAAATTTTTAACTTTTTCATATACTAAAAAATATTGTCTTTATAAATATATGAAAAAAGACGGGAAGCCGGAAAAATCCGACCCCCCGCTTCCTACCTAAATCCAACCAAACCCTAAAACTACATAAACCCAGATAAGGGTTTATTAAGAGTATGTTTTTTAATATTTCAATATGAATATCTTATTTAAACTATTCCAGAACTATTAAAGGTTCAGTTCAAAATTATTCGATTTAAATCTTTAAAGATAGCGAAAAATTACTTAATTTTTTTCGAAAAAATACGTATTTTATTTTGAGTATAAACCGACATATAAAAGATTATCCCGGTTAAGACATTTTGCTCCATCTGTCTATTTTATCTGAGAATCATATAGGAATAATTTTGTTTTTAATTGCATAGATCACCAGGCTAATAGAATTTTTTGACCCTGTTTTAGCCAGCAGGCTGGCACGGTGCCTCTCGACAGTACGTTGGCTGATACAAAGTTGTTCAGCGATTTGTTGATTTGACAAACCCTTACAGATTAGATTAAGAATATCTTTCTCACGGCGGGTAAGCAAAGGCTTTAAGTCAGGTGTTTTGTTTTTAATTTTAGTAAGAAGCAATTCCTGGGAAAAATAAGTACCGCCAGCCAGCACTTTAAGTATAGCCTGATAAAGCTCCTGAGTATCCATGTCTTTTAATAAGAATCCTTTTATACCCAATTCAATCAATGTATTATAGTACTCAGATTCACCATACATTGAAAGCACTATTATTTTCAGGTCAGGATATTTTTTAAGTGCTGTTTTTGTTGTTTCAATGCCGTTCATAACGGGCATGCCAATATCCATCAGCACCACATCTGGTTTAATGAAATCAATTAGCTCAAGAAATTCTTTTCCATTTGAAGCTTCCCCGACAACTTCCATATCATTTCGTTCATTGAGGATAAATTTTAATCCATTGCGAAATAAACGATGGTCGTCAACCAGGAAAATACGGGCTTTTGCCATAATATTTTATTTTTCAGATGAAAATTTAGTGTGCAATAAAAAAGTGGCGATTTTCAATGCCATTATTACTGACTGGTACTTTACATTCAAAACACATGCCTTTTTCAGGGAGGTTGCTAAAGAGGTAGGTTCCGTTAAGTGCCTGAATGCGGCTGATAATATTTGATATCCCCATGCCATGAGGTTCTTTATTATTAATAAATTCGGCAGGTAAACCATGACCGTTATCGGTGTATTTGAGTTCCAACATTTCTTCAGCATAATTTATAGATAGCGAAATAGCATTACCGCCGGAATGTTTCATAGTATTATTAATTAATTCCTTAACGATACGGTAAATTGAAATTTCTATCAATTCGTGAAAACGATAATTTTCAAGATTGGTTACAAAATTAATATGATAAATTTGGGAAATATGGTTGACAAAAGATTCAATAGCGGCATTAAGGCCATAGGCAGAAAGGATATGGGGATTCAGTGCATTTGAAATTTCTTTTGTGCTTTGAATAGCTTCTTTTAAAATATCCTGTAGCTGCCGGATTATAAAATCATGTTTTTCTTTACCTGGCTTAGACTGTAATGAATTTACATACATTTTCATACTTGAAAGGAGAGGGCCTAATTCATCATGGAGGTTTTTAGCAAAATTTTCCCTTTCTTTTTCTTCAGTAACAATGATAGTATCAATAATTTTTTTCTCAAATTGTTTTCTTTCTGTAATATCCCTGATTACGGATAAAACAGCTTTACTACCTTCAAAATCTATAAGTTTACTGTTAATTTCCGTGGGAATTATTGTTTTTTGTTTGGTAATGAATTCTGTTTCAAGGGGAGGGACTTCCTGTCCGCTGAAAATTTGCTCAATGCGTTCAAGGGTTTTTGATTTAAACTTATCAGATATTATTTCCATCGGTGACATATTCATCAGTTCCTCCATAGTGTAACCGATTTTTTTTACGGCTATTTTATTTATTACACGAAAACGGAAGTTTTCATCCATTATAGCAATAGCGTCGCTGCTGTTGTCGAAAATGTTTCTGAATTTAGCTTCGCTTTCTCTTATGGCATTTTCAGCAGCTTTCCGAATGGTTATATCTCTTACAATAGCATGCAGGTATATTTTGCCTGATAGTTCTATCCTGTTAAGAGATACTTCTGTGTCAAAGACAGAACCATCAAAACGACTATGTCGCCATTCAAAAAACTGGGGTTTACCTTCATAAGCCAGAGAAATTTTTTCAAGAGCCTTTTCCCGTGAAAGTCTTCCGTCGGGCTGATATTTGGGAGAAAAATCGTAAGGAGGTTTTCCGATTATTTGTTCCCGTTTACAACCAAACATTTTTAAGGTAGCAGAATTGCAATCAATAAAAAGGTCATCTTTCATCATAAAAATAGCATCTTGGGCTGTTTCGAACAAATTTCTGTATTTTTCCTCGCTTTCAATTAACTGATTCTCGGTTTTTTTTCGCTCGGTTATCTCCCTGCAGGTAACGATAATACCATTAATTGCCTTGTGATCAAGCATATTGTTGGCAATGGCTTCAAGAAAAACATAATGGCCATCTTTGTGTTTTGCCCTGAATTCAGTTGGGAGATAATCATTCATTTTTTGCATAACCTCTGCAAGATCTTTTCTTATCTGGGGAAGATCATCGGGGTGAATGAAGTCCAGTGCATTTTTCCCAATAAAACTTAACTGTTCATATCCTAATGCTTTAAGCGCTGAGGGGGAATAGTATTGTATTGCAAAATCCTTATCCAATATTAGAACAAAGTCTGAAAGATACTGAAGAATACTTCGGAATCTTTCCTCACTCTGGATTAATGCTTTTTCAGCTTCTTTTCTTTGAATAACATTGATAAAGATATCGCCGGCAACTTTCAACAAGGTACTGTCGCCATCTCGCCACTCAAAACTACTGTCAGCAGACAGCAAACCAATAAAGCCCAAAATATCGCCTCTAAAAAATGCACCCCTCAGTTTAACCTTTTTAAAACCTTTTATTTCTTTTAATAAATGTTTTTCGGTAGCCTGTGAAATAAATTCATCTGCAGAAATTGTCAGTTCTTCTTTTTCTTTAAGATGATCGGCTATCCATTGAACTTTCAAATGGAAAATTCCTAAAAATGCAGATTGATTTATCCATATTTTATCGTTTTGCCAGAGATAACTCAGGTTTACTGTTTCCTGTGTAGAAGAATAAAGGGCAAGAAATCCGGCATCGGAATGAGTTATCCGGCATATTTCACCAATTGATGCTTCAATATTTTCATCAATTTTATCAAAAGGAAGATTAATAAAACTGGAAGATATTTTTGAGACAAGCTGTTCGAGTTTTGTTTTATAGCGAAATGATTCATCAGCTTTTTTCTGGTCAGTGATATCCCTGATAGAATACCAGATACTGGTTAATTTATTATCGATAATAATTCCAAAGATGTTGTTCTGTATGTAA
>CAZBCB010000026.1:0-14644 GCA_964489905.1 uncultured Bacteroidales bacterium | reverse complement strand
GAAATCGGGCAAACTAATTGAACAACGTTTCAGGCCTGATGACGAAATAGAAATAGTAAGGGTGCATTTCAAAGAGCAACAATATTTATATACTGATGGCAATAATGTAGTATGCATGGACAATGAAACCTATGATCAGATTATGATCAACAAGGATACCATTGGCGACAGTATTGCTTTTCTGAAAGAAGGAATGAACCTTAAAATATACTTTGATGGTGAAGAACCTGTTTCGGCCGAATTACCCGTCACCGTGGAACTTGAAGTAACTTACACCGAACCTGGCATGCGGGGCGACACTGCAACACGTACCCTGAAACCTGCAACTCTTGAAACCGGAGCTGAAATAAAAGTTCCGCTCTTCATTAATACAGGTGACCGCATTAAAATAGATACACGCACAGGTGATTACGTTGAACGTGCCAAGTAAGATGACGATGGCTGTTGGCCTTATCGCGGCAGCATTTATTACAGTGCATCCCGATAATTTATTCCTGTCTGAAAAGCCTTAACCAATGAGCTTTCTTAACAAAATTAATAGGCTGATTTAATTATGTATTACACATTATAAATTGACGATCAGTGATTTAAGATTGGAAAATTACATAGACAAATTTTACTGACCTATAGAGGATAGAAATCAAAATTTTTCATTTTTACAAAAAAGATTTTCGAAGGAAAAATTTTTCACTGTTATCTTCACGGAAAACTGAAATAAAAGTGAATTAATAGTATAATTATTTTTTTTAAAATGAGCCATCGAAAATCAATTGAAGAATTACTGGATTTATATTTAACCGGCCAGTTAACCCCATCGTTAAGAGAAGAATTATATAGACGTATTAATCAGGATAAGGAACAGGAATTTGTTACTGCATGGTTTTACCGGATATGGGATGAAACTCATCTTGAAAAACCTGATAAAAAAAGCACTGAAGATTATATGAAGCTAAAAGCGAGGCTTGGCCTGAAAGATGACAATGTTTTTCTTGAAAAAGCCCTCTTCCTGAACAGAAACTTCTATAGTTCTGTGTATAAGCAGGTACTTCGTTATGCAGCAGTTTTTGTTTTGGCTTTTGGACTGGCATGGCTCTTTTTTGGCATAAGGCATACGCAAAACCTTTCAAATGAAATTAAGAAAAATGAAATAGTTGTACCTAACGGTTCAAAAAGTTTTCTCACCCTTGAAGACGGTTCAAAAATATGGCTGAATAGCGGTAGCAAGCTTACCTATAATGATTTCACAAACACATCATCACGCGAAGTATATCTTGAAGGGGAAGCTTTTTTTGATGTTAAGGGCAACAGGCGAATGCCATTTATTGTACACACCTCACACATCAACTTAAGAGTACTGGGAACAAAATTTAACGTAAAATCATATCCTTCGGATAAAATTACCGAAACAATTCTGGTTTCAGGCAAGGTTGAAATTGAAGAAGCAAAAGGTACTTCACAAAAAAGACAAACAGTTACACTCAGCCCTTTTCAGAAGGCAACCTATTCAGTTGAAACCGGGGAAATAGCTATTCATAATAAAGAACAGGAACTTTTAAAACCCCAGCTACCTTCGAGAATTGCGATAACAGAGAAAATAAATCCGGAATTATATACTTCATGGAAGGATGAAAAATTCATTTTCAGCAATGAAAGCCTTGAAAACCTTATTGTACGACTTGAAAGATGGTATGATGTTGATATTACCCTGAAAGATACTGTTTTAAAAAGTTACAGATACACGGGTAAGTTTGAAAAGGAAAATATTGAGCAAGCTTTGCAGGCACTGAAGTTAGCAACACCTTTTGAATATCAGATTGATAAAAATAAAATTACCATTTATGCATCCAAGGGGAAAAATAATTATTAACGTTTATAAAAACTAACCATGACATAGTGAAAATTATTTAACACAAAAAAACCGGAGAATGCTGACTCATTCCCCGGCATCATTTTCGGCTTATTAATCAATAAACCTTAAACCTTTACAAAAATATGAAAAAACCTGATTATCTGTGCTTGTTGAACATTTTTATTGGCACAAAAAAAACATTACTAATTATGAAACTAACCGCTATCTTTTTAGCATTAGGGATGCTGTATTCAACAGCAGGAACCTATTCCCAGACGTCAAGACTATCGCTTGATGTGAAAGATACACCTGTTTCGCTTGTATTTCAAGAAATTGAAAAACAAACCAACTATCGGTTTTTATACCGTAATGAAGTAGTTGAAGACAAGCTGGTTACAGTCAGTGTAAATAACATGCCTGTTGAAAATATTCTGGATATTGCTTTAAAAGACATTAAGGTAGAATACAGAATATTGGACAATAATCTGATTGTAATAACACCATTAAAAGAACAGTCTGCCAAACAACCTCTTACTATTAAAGGCGTTGTAATCTCTTCAACTGACAACAGTCCGCTTCCTGGTGTCAATATTGTCGAAAAAGGCACACAAAACGGAACCATTACCGATGCTAACGGCTGGTATTCCATCACAATAAGTAATCCTGAAGCTATACTTGTTTTTTCATTTATCGGCTATATCACCGAGGAGATTGCAGTAAGCGGCCAGGCTGTTATTGATATTACGCTGGATGAAGATATCCGGAAACTTGATGAAGTGGTGGTTATCGGATACGGAACCGCAAAAAGAAGTGATCTTACTGCTGCAAGTATTTCAGTAGCCGGCGACAAGCTGAGAACCAATATCGGAGCTAACCTCGACCAAGCTTTACAAGGCAGAGCGGCCGGGGTAACAGCAGTATATAATTCAGGCCAGCCGGGTTCGTCTATGTCTATACGTATACGCGGACAGGGAACATTAAGGGCTCAGGCATCAGAACCCCTGTATGTTATTGACGGAATACCGGTACAGAATGTTGTACAAAGCGGGCATTCAGTAGGACTTGGCGATGCTTTGGGAAATGGCAGTGTTCAAACATTTTCAGGGTTATCCAGTATTAACCCTAATGATATAGTATCGATTGAAATATTAAAGGATGCTTCGGCCACAGCTATCTACGGTTCGCGAGGTGCAAACGGTGTGGTATTAATTACCACGAAAAGCGGCAAAACGGGTGAAGCAAGGTTTACCTATGACGGCTATTATGGCGTTCAGGATCAGAAAAGCCGCCTTGATTTAATGAACCTGCGCGAGTTTGCTGAATACTGCAATGACTGGGCGGCTGAGACAAATGGCCGTGACCCCAGAGAAGAATTCAGTGATCCATCAATACTGGGAGAAGGGACTGACTGGCAAAATGCTGTTTTCAGAACGGCACCCATGCAGAGTCATCAGATTGCAGCTCAGGGAGGAACAGAAAGAGCACGTTATTACATTTCAGGCAGTTATTTCAATCAGATGGGTACACTGGTCGGAACCGATTTTAACCGCTTTAACTTCAGGGTTAACCTTGATGCGGAACTTAAAAGCTGGTTAAAACTGGGAAGCAAAATAACCATTTCACGTACAAAAGATCACCTTGCCCTTAATAACAGCACCGAAGGTGTTATCAGTATAGCCATGAGAACCACACCCGACGTACCTGTCAGAAACCTCGACGGCTCATGGGCCGGCTTACTGTATGAAGGCGCACCCAGTGTTATTAATCCTATTGCCAAAGCACTCGACGAAACAAATATTCTCAGAAGAAATGACCTGATCGGAAATCTTTATGCCGACATTACCTTTATTAAAAATCTGGTTTTGCATAGTGAACTGGGAGGTAATCTGGCAGGTTCGAATGCCTATCATTTTATTCCAACCTATCAGTATGGTAGCCTGGTAAATAATACCAATACGGCTTCAAAACAGTATAATCAGAATTATTTCTGGCAGTTAAAAAATTATTTAACCTACACGGGAAGCCTCGGAAAACATAACTATACTTTAATGGCCGGACAGGAAGTATCGGAATATTTGTGGGAATATCTTCGGGGCTCGAGTAACGGATTGTCAAGTAATGAAATACATGAACCCGGACTGGGCGATCCTAACAGTATGGCTATTGGTTCAGGTCATGGCAGTGGTGCCCTGGCATCGTTTTATGCGCGGGCAAATTACTCATTTAATGATAAATATTTTGTAACCTATACTTTCAGATATGACGGGTCTTCCAATTTCGGGCCGAAAAACCGTTGGGCTCCATTTCATGCCGTTTCCGGATCATGGAAAGTAATGAATGAAGAATTTCTGAAAAGTCTGAATAACATAATCAGCGACTTTAAAATCAGAGCCGGCTGGGGACAGACAGGTAATCAGGATATCGGCGGATATCGCTGGGGAGCTTCAATTATTAAAATGCCCTCAAACCTGGGTATGGGCTTCAGACAATCAAATATTGCCAATCCTTACATCACATGGGAGAAACAGGAGCAAACCAACCTCGGATTTGATATGGGATTTCTCAGAGGCCGCATTAACCTCGTTGTTGATATGTATATTAAAAAATCATCAGCTATGCTGATGGATATGCAGTTGCCTTCATACATGGGAACCAGAGGAAATGTATCCATCAGGCTCAATCCCCCTATGGGTAATTTCGGAAAAATTGAAAACAAGGGGTTAGAAATTTCATTAAATACAAAGCCGGCTATAGGAACCTTTTCATGGGATAATGATTTACAGGTGACCTTTAACAAAAACAAGCTATTAGGACTGGACGGAACTCCTGCAGCACATATTGAAGGTTACGGGCAATGGACTGACCTGGTTAGTCTCACTGAAATAGGTGATCCGTTATATAGTTTTTATGGGTATAAGGTAGTGGGTATTTATAAAGATAAAGAAGATATATTAAATAGTCCCAGAACCAAGGCGTATCCGGCTGATGGCAATTTCAAAAGAAATACTGTCTGGCCGGGTGACCTTAAATTTGCCGATCTCTCAGGCCCGAACGGAGTACCGGATAGTGTAATTGATGAGTATGACCGGACAAATCTGGGTTCACCCTTCCCGAAATTCACGTTTGGATTTAATAATACATTTCGATACAAGGGTTTGGAACTTACGGTTTATATCAACGGTTCGTACGGCAACAAGCTGATGAATTACATGGGAAGAAGCCTTAGCCAGATGAGTGATATGTGGACTAATCAGCTACAGACATCTGTCAACAGAGCCAAGCTCGAACCCATAGACCCCGATAAAACATATCCTTTTGTTAATGAATATGGAATAACCATCAATAACTGGTTTGACGATATCGACAACGTCAGGGTTTCCAATCCTGACACAGATGTGCCTAGAGCGATAGCAGGAGACCCCAATGAAAATAACAGAATTTCTGACAGATATATTGAAGATGGCTCTTATGTGAGGATTAAGAATATAGCCCTTGCATATTATGTTCCGTCGAAATATTTAAATAAGTTAAGAATTCACAATCTCAAATTGTACATTAATCTGCAAAACATGTGGACATTTACCAAATATACGGGTCTTGATCCTGAAGTTGGTGCCAGTCAGGCCAACGATAATGTTTTTGGTCTGGATAACGGAAGGTATCCTGCCTCACGTATTTATACCATTGGTACAAGTATCACATTCTAATTAATGAAAACCGATGATTATGAAAACTATATATAAAAACAAAACCGTAACAGCACTGATTCTATCTTTAATAGTTTTAAGTGCGTGTGAAGATTTCCTGAACCGTCCCACAGAAGATTCCTATACGATTGACAGCTTTTATCAGACGGACGAACAGTGTTTTCAGGCTGCTAATGTATTGTATAACGCCCCATGGTATGATTTTCAGCGTGGCTGGGCAAAAATTGGTGATGTCATGGCTGGCAACCTTTATTTCAGCACAGATGATGTATATCAGGCATTTATTTTAACCTCATCAAATGCTGAATTATCTGATGCTTCAAATTCTTTGTGGCTGGTAAACGGGCATTGCAATGCTGTGATTGAAAACATTGCAATCAAAGCAGGTTCAAAAGTCAGTGAAACTACAAAAAATATAGTTACCGGTGAGGCTATGGTGTGGAAAGCCATGGCTTATTTCTTTCTGGTCAGAGGATGGGGCGCAGTACCTATCGTTCACAATAACAGTGACATTATTGGTAAAGGCAATGCACTGGAAATGAAAAGAAACAGAGTAGAAGATGTCTATGAATACATTATCCGGACGTTAAATAAGGCAATTACTTTGCTTCCTGAAAAAAATAGCCCGGGCAGAATAAATAAATATTCAGCTTATGCTTTGCTTGCAAAGGTTTACCTTACAAGATCGGGATGGGGCCAAAGCGGTACACGTAATCAGGATGACCTTGATAAAGCTAAGGAATATGCCGCAAAAGTTATTTATGAAAGCGGTGCAACCCTTGAACCTGAATATAGCAATCTGTTCAGGATTTCAACAGGAAACCGTAACCCCGAAAATTTGCTTTCATGGCAATGGGTGGCATCTGACCAGTGGTGTTCACAAAATTCACTGCAATCTGATTTTGCATTGAATAACTTTACTGGTCTTGCCGATTCATGGGGTACCTGGAGAGGTCCTACCATAGACCTGCAGCGATTATTTGGCGACACGGCAAACAGCCTAACTCGGGTTAACGTTGATGCGCGGAGAAAAGCAACAATGATGATGATTGGAGACTACTACCCCTATTTCTGGAGAAACAAAGGAGGGTTTACCGCAACATGGGATGAAACCAACGTGGCTGGTGCAACATTTGCCTGTGGTACCGGAGCAAATTGTGTAAAACATATTGTCGGTAATGTCGAAGACCATACTGCAGAATATGGCTCGCCCTCATTAAGAATGGCCACCAGTCTGTCAACCCACCTTATCAGGCTGGCTGATATTTACCTTGTTTATGCCGAGGCAGTCCTGGGTAATAACACTGAAACCAGTGATCCCGAAGCACTCAGGTTGTTCAATATGGTAAGAAAAAGAAGTATCCCAACAGCAGTAGATGAAACATCACTTACCCTTGAAAAAATTTATAAAGAACGCAGACTTGAACTGGCCTGTGAGGGCGATAACTGGTATGACTTTGTAAGACTTCATTATTACAATCCCCAACTGGCAAAACAATGGATAAATGCTCAGGAAAGAGGATCATACAATAACCTTCAGGCTTTTTATAAAGGTGAAGTCACACAGGATCAGGTAACCATTAATTCATTCAAAGCAAATCTTACAGACGACAGCAAATTCTTTTTACCTTTCCCCGATGTTGACATCACAATGAACAAGAATCTGCTTGAAGACCCTGTTCCTTTTGACTTTAATTCCATAGGCTATTAGTTTTTCATAACATTTAAAATATGAAAACAATGAAAAAAATAATGCTAATACAATCAAAGGCTTTTAAGATATTTTTATTTGCCTTTATTACAGTTATTTCACTTATTTCGTGTGAAGACAAATCAGATGAAGGAACCCCTGTTGTCAAATTCATACGGGTTACCGACCCTGCCAAATCAGATTCATTGCTTGTTGGAGCATACATGGGCGATATGATTGCTATTATGGGTGAAAACCTCGGGGGCATAAAGGAAATATGGTTCAATGACCAGCGGGCATCACTCATGTCAACATTTGTAACAGATCAGTCAATTATTGTAAGAGTTCCTAACACTGTTCCTTCAGAAGTTACCAATAAAATAAGAATGGTATTTTCTGACGGATATGAGCTGTTGTATGATTTCACCATCAACGTTCCTCCTCCGCAGTTAAATTCGATAAAATGCGAATATGTACCTGACGGGGATACCGCTGTATTATATGGCGATTATTTTTTCAATCCGAAAGTCATTTTTCCCGGTGATCTTGAAGCTAAAATACTGAATGTTACCAAAACACAGATTGAGGTTGAAGTTCCGCAGGGAGCCACACCCGGACCGATAGTTGTAAAAACCGTATTCGGAAAGGTTACGTCATCGTTTGTTTTCAGAGATCCGAGAGGTATTCTGCTTGATTTTGATACAAAACTTGGTGCAGGCTGGCGACCTGGCAACAGACGAAGTACAGAACCTGACGGAGTATCGGGGAATTACCTTGCTTTAACCGGTAAGCTCAAAGCTGACTGGGACTGGGTAGATGATTATCTCGAGATGGATTACTGGGGACAGGCAGCCGGAAACCCGGAAGGGCCTCTTTTCACCGGTGACCCTGCTAATCTGTTATTCAAATTTGAAGTTAATGTTGTCAATCCATGGTCGGGCGGTTTCATGCAATTAATTTTCAGCCCGTGGAGCAATAATGGAAATGCTGTTAACAGTGATCCAACTATTGCACGTGGTTTATGGAGACCCTGGCAGGAAACAGGCAGCTATAAAACAGATGGTTGGATTACGGTTTCCATTCCGCTGTCGGAATTCATATATGATCATACGGCATCAAACAGCAGCCTTAAACTTCAATACCCGCAAAATTGCGGCAGTTTGACAATTTTTGTATGGGGTCCTGTGACAGCTGAGTGCGACTTACTTATATGTATTGATAATGTTAGAGTTGTACCTATGTAATTCACCATTAATATAATCACTTTTTAAAACCCACATGATTACTAAAATACAAACAATAATATGTCATTTAAATCATGGGGGTTACATCATACTTTAATCATTTAAAAAGAAACAATATGATGAATATGAAAACAATAAAAACAAGATATATCAATCATGCACTATTTGCTGTTTTATTATTTACAGCCGGTGCAGGTATGCTTTTTAATTCCTGTGAAAAGGATGAAAAAAGCGACAAAATTGTATTGCTCAGCTGGGGACCCTCGCCTGCCCTGAGGGGTGGCGACCTCAAATTTATCGGCGAAAACCTTGATAAAGTGACCGCTGTATGGTTACCCGACAGTATAGAAGGAGGCGGCATCGGGACAATAGAAGTTACTACCTTTAAAACAAAAACTCCGGAATTACTGGTCATTACAGTTCCGGAAGAAACCGATGCCGGAGTGGTTGTTCTTAAAACTCCACAGGGCGACATCATTCCGAAAACAATGCTTGGCATTTCAGAACCAATTTCCATTGATACTATTTATCCTATGCAGGTTCGTCCGGGCCAGATGATTACCATTGAAGGCGATTACCTGTATCTTATTAAGCAGGTGATTTTTGCAACCAATAAAACGGTGGCTGAATTTGTAAGCCATACCCGTACAAAAATTGAAGTGAATGTACCTGCTGATGCACAAACCGGTATTGTTACCTTATCTAACGGAGCTGAAATACCTATACTGGTTGAATCAGCCTTTCCGATTGAAGTAGTACTGCCTGTTCCAGCCAGCATGTCTCCTAACCCGGTTAAAGCAGGCAGCCAGCTTACCATTACAGGTACTGACCTTGACCTTACCAATGAAATAATTTTCGGAGGCAATAAAAAACTATCAGCTTTTGTAAGCAAAACCGCTACACAGATTGTTGTTACGGTTCCTGCTGATGCTCAGGATGGCAAGATAAAGCTGGTTCCTTTATCAGGGGTTGAAGTGGAATCTGCATCCGACCTGGTTATGGTAGTGCCCACCATTACCAATGTTACGCCAAATCCGGCAAAAACAGGTACTAATATCACCATTCAGGGTACTAACCTCGACCTCGTTACATCAGTGGTTTTTGGCGGAAACACAACCGGTGAAATTCAGACCGGTGGCTCAGCAACTGCTATTACAGTAAAAGTTCCTTCAAATGCAATTGCAGGAGTAGTAACACTTAATACTGCTGCCAACAAATCAGTGGTAAGCTCATCAGCACTCAATCTGGTGAAACCAGCCATTTCCAGTATAGCGCCATTAACGTTGCTTACCAAAGAAGCCATAACCATTACAGGGACCAACCTGGATATTGTTGATAGTGTTATTTTTACAGGCAATAAAGCAGTAAAAATTACCGGTGCTACTGAAACGGAAATTGTTGTGACCGTTCCTGCAGGAAGCAAATCAGGCACCATAACACTTGTGGCTACCAACGGTGACAGGGTTGTTTCCGTTCAATCGTTAACAATAACACCAGCCGAAGCGCCGAATGTTACAAGTATGCCTTCTTCAGCAGCTCCCGGTGCAATCATCAACATACGGGGTACTTTGCTTAATTTGTTCAGCGAGGTTATTTTCCCGGGCAACGTTAAAGCCACCATTTTTGGTATTAAAACCGATACATTACTTCAGGTTTATATTCCTTTAAATGTCGCACAGGGTGTTGGTCGCATAACTTTTATAACCATTGAAGGCGAAGAAGTTCAGTCTCCTGAAATATCCATATTGGGAGTTGAACCGGTAGCTGACCCATCATTAATCATTAACAATTTTGATGAAACAGGCCACGACCTCACATGGGACAACTGGGGAAGCAATGTTGAACTCGGTAACGATCCCAGCATAGGCTTTTCGGGTAAATACCTGCATGGAACAAATACAAACCTGAGTGGCTGGGCATGGATTTGGGGATGTAACCACGATCAGCTGCCGAAAGTATCTGTAACAAAAGCCGATCATGTTTTTAAAATGGATATCAGCATAACTAAACCTATTTCATCAACCTCAGGTTCAATCAATTTCCAGATGGAGTTTGCCGGTACGAGAATCGATCTGGGACCACTTGGTTTCAGAAATCCTGACGGCAGTTATTCAACACCGGGCTGGGTAACGGTAACATGGGACCTGGCAACATTCAGCGCTTTGCCCGATGTTATTCCTGCTTCAGACGAATGGGGAATGAATTTAAGTTCAGGCACAGGACTTGATATATCCGGATTATATATTGACAACATCCGGTTTGAGCATAAATAAACTTATGCCTGACAGGTTCTGCTAAAACCTGTCAGGCCTTTTATAATAATTATTGTTTAATTAATCAAAATTATTAACACTATGAAAAACAAATTATTTACTCTTTTCTTTCTGTTTTCAGCCTTTGTGTTAAGAGCACAGGTAATTTTTGATCCTGCCACATTCTCAGGAACACTTCCTGAAGGGATGTCCATTGTTACTATTGGTGAAAAGCAATACCTCCAGGTAGTCCTTAATGGCTGGAATTCTGTTTTAGATATACCAACTGTAACACTGGGAAACAATCAGCTTGCGAAATGCGAGTTTAAATATGCCCTTTGCACTGCCACTGATGATACGTTAGACCTGAATCAGATCAATGGTGTGGTACAGATTATGGATACGGTTAATAAAGTTAATAATCCATGGGGAGAAGGATTGGTTCCCTCTTCAACAGCTATTTCACAGCAGCCTGTTTCGGGTAATATGGCTGAAATTTCTGCTACTATTAGTAATAAAATGCAGTATGTACATCAGATTCAATTCTTCGGGCAACAAACAGTAAGCTGGGGACCTACAGTTGGTGATACAATATGGGTTGGCAAAATAAGAGCTGTAACTAAAAATCCAAATATAATTCTGGAACCACGTGAACTTGATCCGACCGAATTACCCGAAGGTATGAGTGTTGTTGATATAGAAGGAACCAGTTATTTACAGGTTATTCTCAATGGGTGGAATACCTTATTAAATATCCCTCAGTTCACATTAAAATCAAGCATGACTGCAACCTGCAGTTTTAAATATGCGTTGTGTGCAGCAACAGATGATACATTGAATCTGAATCAAATCAATGGTGTGGTACAGATTATGGATACAATAAATAAAGTAAATAATCCATGGGGAGAAGGATTAGTTCCCTCTTCAACGGCTATTTCACAGCAGCCTGTTTCGGGCAGTATGGCTGAAATTTCTGCTGCTATTAGTAACAGCATGCAGTATGTACATCAGATTCAATTCTTCGGGCAACAAACAGTAAGCTGGGGACCGACAATTGGCGATACAATATGGGTTGGCAGGATTATGACTATTGATAAATCTAAACCTTCAGTACCGACTGATCTGACCGCAGTTGTCAATGGTTCATCAGTAACTTTAACATGGACAGCATCGACAGATAATATAAATGTTGCTGGTTATATCATATCACAAGGAGATACCAAACTTGATACAATTGCAGCCACTACTTTTGTAATTAATGATCTTGCTGATGGCACTTATACATTTGGTGTAGCAGCTATGGATGATGCCGGTAATGTCTCAAATCCTGCCACTGCAGAAGCTACGGTTGGTGGTGTGGGTATAAATGCCATATCAGGTGAAGAATTATATATATATCCCAATCCGGCGACCTCAACACTGTTTATTAAAGGACTCAGGGATATTGTTGAGGTGAATATCATTAATATTACAGGAACTGCTGTAATGACAATCAACAACTCAGCCATGATTAATGTAGCTGACCTGAAAGAAGGATTATACCTGATGAAGGTAAAAACATCATCAGGCGTTTATACTACAACCTTTATAAAGAAATAGTATTTTTACATTTGTTATTTCAGGCTGCTTCTTTTATAAGAGGCAGCTTTTATTTTTTATAATACTATCGGGTTCCCTATATAAAAATCGAGAATTTTCAGGCGGAAAATATATTTATACTTGGCTTGTATTAAGGCTGACTGAGCTGTTATCAGATTATTTTTAATCACATTAAAATCAACAGAATTCATTAATCCTACTTCAAATTTTTGTCTGGCATATTTAAATGCTTCTTCATTGGCTTTTACTGCTTCCATACTTGCATTGTACTCTTCCATAGCAGCAAGTGCGTCAGCATGAGCCTGCTGTATCTCCTTGTATAAGGCAAGTCTTGTCTGATCAAGTACCAATTGTGAATTCATTACCCCCAGTTTTGCGTTGGATATATTTGTTTTAACCTGCATGCGGTTAAATATCGGGACTGAAACAGTAAATCCGATTTGTTTATAAAAAAAGTCTTTTAACTGATCACTGTATGGATAGCTTGCAGTAGGGTCAGAAGGAAGTTCGGCCAATTGGGAATATCTCGAATAAATGCTACCGTTCAGGCTTACCGATGGCGAAAGCCTTCCCCATGCTTTTGACAAGTCTTTCTCAGTACTTTTCACTTCGAGTTCGGCGCTTTTTATCTGTGGCAGATGTTCAAGTGATTTATTATATATATATTCCACACTTTGAGGAGGCGCTATCAATTCAACCTCAAGTTTTTCCGGAACAACAATGTCGAATCCTCCGATAGAATCAAGATCTAACAATTGAATTAAATCAAGATATGTTATCTCAAGATTATTTTTTTCATTGAGTAAAGCCAGTTTATCATTTGCCTCCTGTGCTTTAATTTCATAATATTCGCCTTGTGCAGTATTTCCAACTTCAACAAGTTTTTTTGTCCTTTCAGCCTGCAAAGTGGTTACTTCGAGCTTATTTTTTGCTACCTCAACACGTTCCTTGGCAAAAAGAATGTTCAGATAGGCTACGGTTAATGCTAACGCTATATCATTTTTTGTTTTTTCAAGATCAGCCTGACTTTGAAGAAATTTATATTTTTTTTGCAGCATGTCATTAAAATTAGTCAGCCCTGAAAACAAAATAACCTCGCTACCAAGCCACATATTGCCTGACCAGTAACTCTGATTAACATATTCAAACCTGTTATAATCAATAGTTTTTCCTGAACTGTAATTATGATTCCATTGTCCGTTCAGGTTGGGTAACATATTAAATTGTGATTGTCCGTAATTATTTTTATTATAACCTACATTAAGCTGTTGCCTTTTTATCTGAAGGTTATTTTCATAAGCATAATTGATGCACTCTTCGAGCGACCATTTTTTTTGTGAATATGCACTTGTGATAACAAAAAATGCAAGTAAGAATAATACAGTTTGTTTCATCTGAATATACTTTTGGTTAATTATAATAATCTTTTCCTGTCAAATATTTCTTGAGTTTTTATTATTTAATGCCTTTTAAAGCTGCAAACATTTTACTTTCCCATTCGTAACAGGCAAAATTTTATATGTTTATAAGACCTGCTTCACATTTTCTGTCACAATATATCCATCGAATAACTGAACAATACGGTGCGCCTTATCGGCATCAGAAGGTGAATGGGTTACCAGAACAATGGTTGTGCCTTCATTATTCAATTCTGTCAAAATATTCATTACCTCTTCACCATTTGAGGAATCGAGATTTCCTGTAGGTTCATCCGCAAGAATTAATTGAGGTCGGCAAACGACAGCCCTTGCGATAGCCACGCGTTGCTGCAGGCCACCTGAGAGTTGCTGCGGAAAAAGTTTTTTACGATGTAAAATTTTCATTCGTTCCATGATTTCATAAACCCTCCTTCGGCGTTCGGCCGATGGAACACGCATATAAAGCAAAGGCAACTCTATATTTTCATATACAGTGAGTTCATCAATAAGGTTGAAACTCTGAAAAATAAATCCGATATTTCCTCTTCTCAGTCTTGTACGCAAGAGTTCGGGATATTTTGATACTTCCTCTCCGTTAAAGTAGTATCTGCCGCCTGTAGGATTATCAAGTAGCCCCAGAATATTAAGCAATGTAGATTTTCCGCTACCTGAAGGGCCTAAAATAGCAACAAATTCACCTTTCTCAATACTGAGATTCACTTTATTCAAGGCTATGGTTTCAATTTCGGCGTTTCGAAAAACCTTTACCAAATCAACTGTTTTTATCATAACTTATTGGCAGATTTAATCTGTTGTATCTGTTTTCTGAATATTTTAAATAATTTAAACTTATTACATGAATTATGCCAAATTCATTAATTATCT